>JBGQDD010000023.1:0-14657 GCA_041495665.1 Candidatus Acidiferrum sp. | reverse complement strand
TCCACTGTGAACTACATTGGTCCAGAAATCGTGAGCGAAGGATGTTGAGGCGCTGATCGTTAGTCCAGCCACGACTGCGAGAATAGTAGCGAACGCGACGGCAGACACGAACGCCAGGAAAATATCTCCGGCGAGCGCTTGCGCCAGGAGCGGGCCGCTCATATTCGTTCCGCCGTGCGTGACGATGAAGTCCGGACCCACAATCGCGGCCGCACCTAATCCGAGCACCGAGGTCATGACGAAGAAACTGCCAATCAGCATCATTGCCCACACCACACTTTTGCGTGCTGTTTGTGCGTCAGGAACCGTGTAGAACCGCACCAGCACGTGGGGCGCCCCGGCAGTGCCAAAAATGAAAGCCATCCCGAGGGAAATCAGATCCAGCGCGCCGTAGGGCGGCTTGTAGCGCAAACCAGGCTGAAGAAAATCCTTCACCAGCAATTGCCCCTTCTGGTGATAGGTAACCTGGCTGGCTGCGGCAAAAAACTCTCCCAAATGGAAATGAAAATGCCGGAGCACCAGAATCGTAAGGATGACGGTGCACGACAGCAACAGCATGGCTTTGACGATCTGAACCCAAGTCGTCGCCAGCATGCCGCCGAAGATAACGTAGACCATCATCAAAATTCCGACGCCCACCACGGCCATATTGAAACTGATTCCCGATCCGCTCAGCAGCAGCGTGACCAGCGCGCCCGCGCCCACCATTTGCGCAATCATGTAAAACGTAATGATGGTGAGCGTGCTGAGCGCGGCCATCGCCCGCACGGGCCGCGGACGAAGGCGGTAGGCCAGAACATCTCCGACGGTGTATTTTCCGGCGTTGCGCAGCGGTTCCGCGACCAAGAGCAGGATGGTCACAAAAGCAACCAGCCCGCCGACCGAATACAGAAATCCGTCGTAACCCTGCAGCGCGATCAACCCGACAATCCCTAGAAACGAAGCCGCGCTCATAAAATCGCCGGCAACAGCGAATCCGTTTTGCCATGCGGAGATTTGGCGCCCGGCGGCGAAGTAGGCGCTTGCCCCGCGTGAGCGCTTCGCAGCCCAAAAAGTGATCGCCAGAGTGCTCAGGACGAAGGCCAGGAAAACCACAAGAGAAACGGACACTCACCTGCCTCCTTGCTCGCCGCCGCTTTTCCGGAGGAGGTCTTTGGTGAGCCGGTCAAACTTCGCCGCGGCCCTCAGGTAGGACCAGGCAATGATCCACCCCACGGCGAATTGTGAGAGCGCGAAGAGGTACGCCAGGTTCACGGTTCCGATCACACGCATGGACATGAATTTCGGCGCGTACCCAATGGAAATCGGCAGAGCAAAGTAGTACACGAAAAAGAAAAGGAACGCCGGAAGGATGAATCGTTTCTTGAGGGTGAGCAGATGCTGGAACTCCGCACTGGCCGCGATGCGGTCCCATTCCTTTTGATTCGAATCCTGCGGCGAACCCTTTTTCGCTTCTGCGTCCATCACCAGAGCCTCGATGCTGCTGGATTGTAACCAATATGGGCCAAATGGAAAGCGCAATTCGCTGCTTTCGAGGAGAAAATTGAAGGTTGCGGAACTCGCTTGACACCAGAAACACGCGTGCCTAACATCGCGTTCGTCCGAAGCGCTGAAATTCATTAGCGGTAATCGCAGAGGCGTTCTGGCCGCGGGATTACTTGTCAACGAGTGGACAAATTCATGGATGAGCTCATTAACCTGAATCGCCGGGAACTTCTTAAGACGACTACCGGCCTGCTGACCGGATTGGTTGTCGTCGGAAGCCCCCTTGCGCTTATCGCGCACGGGCGTGCCTGGGCGGTCGATCTCGCGGCGCTGACCAGCGCCGAGGGCGCTGAACTTATGGCGATGGCGCGGACGATCGCGCCGCACGACAAGCTGGATGACGCCGCCTACGCGATGGTCATCCAGGCCATTGACAGCGATGCAGCCAAGGACGAGAACACTCGCAAGATGCTCAAAGAAGGCCTCGCCACACTCGGCGCGGGATTCGCCGCAAGCGCGGAGAGCGACCGCGTTGCGACTCTGAAGAAAATTGAATCGTCGGCTTTCTTTCAAGCGATGCGTCTGAAGACGGTGCAGGTTCTTTACGCCACGCCCATGGCCTACGCTTACTTTGGTTACGAGGGCGAAGTATTCTCGAAGGGCGGGTATCTACTGCGCGGATTCAACGATCTGCGCTGGTTGCCGGAAGTGCCGTTACAGGACAGCGGCCCGATGCCGATCGGCTCCTAACGCGATGGAGAACTCCAAGATGGCTCGTATCGATCACAATGACTCGGGCGCAGTGGTCATCATCGGCTCCGGCGCCGGAGGCGGCACGCTGGCGCATGAATTGACGCGCCGCGGCATCAAAGTAGTCTTGCTGGAAGCCGGCAAGCGCCAATCGACGGAAACTTTTTCGCAAATCCCCGGAGAGGCCTTCCTGCAATTGACCTGGCTCGATACGCGCACGCAGAGCGGCAATTGGGGCGTCGTGCGCGACTTCCCGACACTGCCGGTATGGCACTGCAAGACCGTTGGCGGCACAACGGTTCACTGGACGGCATCGGCACCGCGGCTGCAACCCTGGGAATTGCGCGCAAAGACGACTTACGGCGATGTGGCTGGCGCTTCGCTGATCGACTGGCCGATTTCCTACGAAGAACTCGAGAAGTATTACGAAATTGCGGAACGCCGTCTGGGCGTAACGCGCCGCAACGGCGTTCCCGGTTTGCCGGCTTCGAACAATTTCAAAGTCATGTATGCGGGCGCGAAAAAACTCGGTTACAAGCAAATGCACACGGGCCACATGGCCATCAATTCGCGCGCGTTCGATGGGCGCGGCCCCTGCATTCAACAAGGTTTCTGTGTCCAGGGATGTAAGATGGGCGCGAAATGGAGCACGCTTTACACGGAAATCCCGCGCGCTGAAGCGACCGGGAACCTTGACCTGCGCATCGAGTCCACGGCCACGAAAATCGAGCATGGCGCCGACGGCCGCGTCAACGCGGTCGCCTACCGGGATAATCAGGGTAGGGAGCAGCGACAGAAGGCGCGCATCGTGTGCGTGGCGGGCAACGCCATCGAGACGGCTCGCCTGCTGCTGCTCTCCGCATCATCAAAGTTTCCGCAAGGTCTCGGCAATTCGAACGGCCAGGTGGGACGGAACTACTGTCACCATATCACCGGCTTTGTGTGGGGGATTTTTGACAAGCCGGTCTTTTCCTGGAGGGGCGCGACGCTGGCCGGCGTGGTTGAAGACGAAGTGGTCCACGAACCCCGTCGCGGATTTGCGGGCGGATATCGACTCGAGCTGCTCTCGCTCGACCTGCCGACTTTTGCCCAGGTGGGCTTGTCTTACGGATGGGGCCGGGACTTCGCATCCATTATGGAGAGCTACCGGAATATGGCCGGCATGTTCATCAATGGCGAAGATCTGCCGCGCGCCGACAATCGCATCACGCTGAATTCAACGGTTAAGGACGCCTACGGCTTGCCGGTGCCGAATGTCCACGTGGACGAGCATGCCAACGACCAAGCCATGCGCAAACACGCGCAGGGGCAGATGAGCAAGATGTACGACGCCATCGGCGCGAAACGCATCGTCCTCGGTCCGACTCCTCCCGCGACGCATAATCTCTGCACCGCGCGCATGAGCGCCGATCCACGCGACGGCGTAACGAATGCCTGGGGCCGGGCACACGATATCAAGAACCTGTTTATTTCCGACGGCAGCGCCCTGAGCACGCCCGGCGCGGCGAATCCCACCTTGACCATTGTGGCTCTGGCGCTGCGACAGGCCGAGCACATCGGCCAACAGATGAAGGCGCGCAGCATCTGAACCGCAACAAACTATTTTTAGAAAATTAAGAAGGAAGTGGTGAACCGGGCAGGACTCGAACCTGCAACCCGCTGTTAAATCCAGAAACGCTATGTAGTTGGCTTTCCAAGCATTTCCTGGCGTCGTGTATTGCGGTTTAACATGCTGTTTGGCAGGGTAATGTTCCTAAAACTGTGCCCAGATTTAGAAACCCGCCAGAGCGTCCTATGATCCTGTGTGGGTTGCGCGGCAAGTCATTATTTCGCAGGCCCAAGACGCCCTCTCGAACAGGTCCGCCAAGTTGAGCTTGCATGACCAAGAAATGGAAACCGTCGGCACCATGGTTGCCTACGAGAGATACAAGGACTCCAGGTAGGTCTGCCGACCTTTTATGGATCAACAAAACCGATCGGCGGCCGCTGACGATGCCAATCTGTATGAACTTGAAAGGAGTGCGCTGCCGCTATTACGGCATGATCATTGAGTGCCCGAGCGATAAATTGGACGCCGAACGGCAACTTGTCCCTGCTAAATCCGCATGGGACGCTAAGCGCCGGCAAGCCGCACAAACTGGAAATACCGTCGGGCTCGCGCCGGGCGACGGGTCCGGCAGAATCTTCTTCCGGCGGAGCTGTGAAGGGCGATGCCGCCGAGGATTCTCCCGCGGTTGCGAGGACATCAAAATCATCGAAGAGTTTATTGATCTGTTTCTGCAAGTACGTTCGGACGCGCTGTACTCGGAGATATTCGTCTGCTGAGAATTCCATGCTTGCGTAGCCATTGATCCGCCCAACAGGATCGATGAGGTCCGCACAGCGTCCGCTCGCAATCAACTCTTGAAAAGCAGAAGTGGCTTCGATAAGGATAGTGAGTTCAGCGGCTTCTTCATAAGGGGCATCGGGAATTTCCACGTCTGAAATCTTCGCACCGTTCCTTTCGAGTACCTTGAGTGCATCGTTGATGCAATTCTCCAGGCCGGGCTCCATCTCTCGCCAGACGTTTGTGAGCCGGCCGATGCGGAGAGGCCTGGGGGGAGCGGTAATGAAAGGTGAATACGGAAATTCCGCAACGCCTGCCGGCAGCGAGTCGTGGTCTTGTGAATCGTGCCCTGCGATGACCGATAGCACCAGTCCGCAATCGTCCGCGGTACGAGCCATGGGGCCCAGTTTATCCATCGAGTAGGCAATGGCCATAGCGCCAAAGCGGCTCACACGACCAAAACTTGGGCGCATGCCAGCGATTCCACACCAGGAAGCGGGGCAGATAATCGAGCCCCGCGTATCCGAACCAAGAGCCCAAGGGGCAAGGCCGGCAGCAACAATTGCGCCCGAACCACTCGATGAACCACACGTCCAGTAATCCGTGTTCCATGGATTCTTGCAGGAGCCTGTGAGCGACGCGTTGCCGTCGGAATATCCTAATCCGCCTGCGAGTTCAATCATTGCTGCTTTGCCGATCAGGACGGCACCCGCATTATTCAGGCGTTCAATAACCGTGGCGTTGAAATCGAATTTCTGCGAGGCATAGGGGCGTGCGCCCCAAGTGGTCGGGTAGCCCTGAACAGCAACCAGATCTTTTGCAGCATAGGGAATGCCGTGGAGCGGGCCGCGATAGTGTCCCCCGGCGATGTCTTTTTCGGCGGCATACGCCTGCCGCATGGCCAATTCGGGCGTCAGCGTGACATACGCATTGAGTTTAGGCCCAATCCTCTTGCTGCGATGGAGATAGCTTTCTGCAAGCTCGATTGGCGAAAGCTTTCGCGTGCGAATGCGTTCGCCAAGTTCGCGTACGGAGAGAAAGAGAACGTCTTCGGCCAGCACGCGTTAGCTCTTTTCCTTTGGAGTCGTGCCTTCGGCGAACGAAACTTTCAGGACGCTCGCGGGCGAATCCCCATTCTTGAGCCGGAAAGACCGGATGGAAGCGAGCATCGTCTCGTTATAGACCAGGATCTTGCGAATATGTTGGCGTTCCGACTCTGTTAAACGAGCTCCGTATTTGCGAACAACATTGGCGAGCTTTGCTTCAACATCCGCGAGCTGAGCCGCGGAAAGGCCGGTGACCGGATGCACACCCTGGCAAGAATGGTGAGTTGCGGCGAGTACACCGCCCGAGGAGAAAGGCAGAGCCGCAGCGGCAGCGGCCAGGCGGCTAAAGTGGCGACGTGAGATTTTTGAAGTAGTCTTTGGCACGAGGGGTAGTGATTCCAGACGTCAGCATTCTAGTCCGATGGTAACGGCAAAACAACGCTCCAAGACATCGTCCTGTGCCCTAACAGGCTGAGGAAAAAAGCCCCTGGGTCTGTCATTCCGAGCGAAGCGAGGAATCTCTCTTTGAAAAAGGCCAGCAAAAAGAGAGATTCCTCGTCGCTTCGCTCCTCGCAATGACACACAAAGTGAGTTTTTCCGCAACCTGCTAAGTCTTCGCTTGCAGATTGCCAGGAGAATGCCGTATTGTGTGCGCCTTGAGCGTAAACGTTTACTCAGTTCATGTATGGACATTTAAGCGGTGTAAGCGGAAATGCCTAAGCTGCTGAATCGCCGAGAACTGCTCGCTCAACTAGCTGGAGTTTCTGCGGGGATGCTCTTGCCGCGGGAGGCCACTTCAGCAAGGGTGGGTCTACACGTCGCTGGAGAAGACTGCGAGGTTCAACTCACGCCCGTAAGTGCCAACACCGTTCGCCTGAGCGTCCTCCCCATCAAGCGAGGTGCAGCGAGCAGCATCGCATCCAATGGCTCCCTCGTGCAGACATTGGGGGGCGCTTCTGTCGCCAAGGTCCGCGGCGAAGTCCAAACACAAACGATCGAATGCGGAAACATGAAGGTGATGATTTCTCCCGGCCCACTCGCCTTCACCATCACAGCGAATGAAGGACAGACGATCCAGCAACTCTCAATCGACGAAGAGACCGGAGTCGTTTCTTTCCGGACGGGAGACTCACTGCTGCTCGGCCTCGGAGAAGGCGGACCGCAGTTCGACCGACGCGGCTCAACCGACCGCATGAAGAGTGGACAAGGCGGCTACCAGCTGGCGACTCACGGCGGCCGCGTGCCAATACCATGGGTGATCGGCACGGGCGGCTGGGCAATATTTTTCCATCAGCCCTTCGGCACATTTGACTTCGCTGAAACGCAGAGCAAATTCCAGCCAACTAGTCCGCAATCCGCTCTGCCCCTCGACATCTTCTTCGTCGCTTCGCGCAATCCCGCGACGATCATGGGCGAGTATGCCAGGCTCACTGGCCACGCCGAGATGCCGCCGCTTTGGAGTCTCGGTTATCAGCAATCGCATCGCACTTTAGCCAGCCGCGACGAAGTGCTTGCCGAAGCAAAAACGTTCCGCGAGAAAAAGCTTCCTTGCGACGTTTTGATCTACTTGGGCACCGGATTCTGTCCGTCTGGCTGGAATACAGAAAATGGCTCCTTCGTATGGAATTCACGAGTGTTTCCGGACCCAAAGGAAATGCTAAGTGAACTCCACAAGGACAATTTCCGAGCCGTGTTTCATGTGGTGATTCTATCCGACAAGCTTCGAGGGAGAGTCCGCGATGCATGCGAACTCCCGCGATTCGATGAAGAACTAGCGAGCTGTCACTGGGACGCCCATCGCAAGGATTTTGCACTCGGAGTCGATGGCTGGTGGCCCGATGAAGGCGACCCGCTGGATATTGCCTCACGCCTGGTTCGAAACCGTATGTACTGGGAGGGCCCGCAAATTGACAGGCCGAATGAGCGCCCCTACGCGCTTCACCGCAACGGTTATGCAGGCATGCAACGATATGGCTCTTTCTTATGGTCCGGAGATGTCTATTCCACGTGGGACACGTTGAAAGTTCAGATCCCGATCGCCATCAACACGGCTCTGACAGGAATTCCCTACTGGGGCACGGATATTGGCGGATTCGTTCCCACGAAGGAATTCACCGCCGAACTTTACGTGCGCTGGTTTCAGTTCGGGGCTTTTTGCCCGTTGTTTCGGAGTCACGGACGCGCTTGGAAGCTCCGCCTCCCATGGGGTTGGAACACCGGCGACCCCGGCCCGGCCGAAATCAACAACTACAACGGTGCTGCGATTCCGGATTCAAGCCAGCTGCACAATGAGCAAGTCGAAATCATCTGCCGCAAGTATCTGGAGCTGCGCTACCGAATGCTTCCCTATCTCTATAGCACGGTCCATGAATGTGCGACTACCGGGATGCCCATCATGCGCGCCCTATGGTTGCAATTTCCTGATGATCCAAAGGCAGTCGGGTGCGGCGATGAATATCTATGGGGGAAGAGCGTGCTTGTGGCACCCGTCGCTGAAAAAGGTGCGGCAACACGTCAGGTCTACCTCCCTGCGGGCGGCTGGTACGATTTTTGGACTCAAGAACGCATGGAAGGAGGACGCGAAGTCAGCCGCCACGTGGACCTGGAGACTATGCCGCTTTATGTTCGAGCAGGGTCGATTCTCCCCCTCGGTCCCGTGAAACAGTTCGCCGGTGAAAGAGTGGAGCAGCCTCTCTCAATTTCCATTTATCCCGGCAGCGATGCTTCCTTCCTGCTTTACGAAGATGACGGTATTTCCTTTAACTATCGCAAGGGAGAGTGGATGGGGATCCAAATGGACTGGCATGACACGAGCCGCACCTTGACTCTGCGTCTCGCGGGTGGGTCGCGCATGCTGCCTCCGCTCCACAGGAAATTGGAGGTGAAGCTGGAGCAAGAAACACGTTCTCTGGTCTTCGACGGAAGTCCCCTTAAGGTGTCCTTCTGACACGGCTTCGAAGTCGTCCAGCCCTGCGAGGAACTTTTGGCCTCGCAGACTTACTTTTCACTTTCCAATAGACCGTGTGTGGAACTCTTGGCGTTCCGTTCACAAATTCTAGTGTTGAAGTAAACGTTTTCCCAGTGTATATCTATCGCACTCGAGGAAAACATTTGATGATTCGCTTTCGTTCGAGAACCTCAAACCTGCGCGCTTGCATCCTGGCAATTCTTCTCGTGCAGTCATTTAGCGCAGGAGCGGAGTCGCCCAGCGAGCCGCGTGCTTTCCTGCTGGAAGGCGATGTCGTGGGGACGCACGATCCCTCCATCATAAAAGAGGCAGACACGTGGTACCTGTTTGCGACAACTCCGCCGGATTCGAAAACAGCGGATCAATTCCCTGTCCGCTGTTCGAATGACTTGGTGCACTGGAGAGCGTGCGGATATGTCTTTTCCGAGATTCCCGCATGGATTAAGAAGGAAAGCCCAAGAACGAAGGAACTCTGGGCGCCGGATATTTCTTATTTTGACGGCAAGTTTCATCTGTACTATGCGTATTCCGCTTTCGGTGTAAATACATCCGGGATTGCGCTCTTGACGAACAAGACGCTGAATGCTCAGAGCCCCGATTATCGTTGGGTGGATGAAGGTCTGGTTCTGCAATCACGTGCCGAGGACGACTTCAACGCGATCGATCCAAATCTGATCCTCGACGAAAAAGGGCAAGCTTGGTTGTCTTTCGGAAGTTTCTGGAGCGGAATCAAAATGAGGAAGCTCGATCGAAAGACGGGAAAACTTTCCTCTGAGGACACGAAGGTCTATTCCCTGGCCAGCCGCCACAAGCCAGAGCACTTCGATCCGCCGAAGCCCGGATTGCCAGCTGACTACCAAGCCATCGAGGCGCCCTTCATCGTTCACCACGGTGACTACTACTATTTGTTTGTTTCGTACGACCTATGTTGCCGTGGAACGAAGAGTTCCTATCGAACCATGGTAGGGCGCTCCCGAGAAGTGACCGGCCCCTATTTGGACGCAGAGGGGAAGAAAATGAGTGAGGGAGCTGCGACGCCGTTGCTCGGCGCAAATCAGAAATGGCTCGGCCCAGGCGGCGAATCGATTTTGCTCCAAAAGGATGGGGACATCATCGTGTATCACGCCTACGACGCGAAGACAGGGATTCCCTCGTTACAAATTTCAACTCTCACATGGACTGGTGGCTGGCCACATGCTGCCTTGGATGGGGATGCCGCTCGGGAGAAAAGGTGAGTGCATTCTATTTCCCCAAGTACTTGTCGCCGGTGAGCTTTCTATCTGAAAATTTTTATTGCGGACGTGAAACCAAACCCCCGAGGAGACCGACATGATCAATCGGCGTCATTTCTTGCACCAAGGAGCCCTTGGAGCCACCGCACTCTTACTCGCGCCAAAGACCGGTTGGGCATCCGCGGGCAACTCACGCACTGCGGATTCTCGCATCGAGGTTCTTTTCGACGAGCCTCTTGGCACGATTTCTCCAAACATTTACGGCCATTTTGTCGAAAATCTCAGCGGCGTGTTGTACGACGGTATGTGGGTCGGAGAGAAATCACCTGTGCCGAATATCGATGGGCTTCGTAAGAGCCTGATCGAACACATGCGCAAGATCAAGGCGACGGTAATTCGCTTTCCGGGCGGATGTTTTGCCGACAGTTACGACTGGCGTGACGGCATCGGTCCCGCGGAAAAACGGCCCCGGCGAACAAACTTCTGGGCAAACGACGAAACAGAGAAGGCGCCATCCAGTCACCGTTACGACCCGAATGCAGTCGGGACCAATGAGTTTGTACACTTCTGCAAGCTCATCGGCGCGGAACCCTATCTCGCCGCGAACGTGAGGAGCCTTCCCGCGTCGGCCTTCCAGCAGTGGGTGGAATACTGCAATTCCCCAGCGGGAAGCACTACGCTGGCCGATGCGCGCGCGGCGGCCGGCTATCCGGAGCCTTTTCGCGTCAAGTACTGGGGAGTCGGGAACGAATCCTGGGGTTGCGGAGGCGAGTTCACGCCTCAGGAATATGCCGTGGAGTTCCGGCGCTATTCAACCTGGCTGCCGACCTACGGCGACAACTTAAACCTCATCGCCTCGGGGCCGAACACCGACGAGTGGAATTGGACGCGAGAGTTTCTGGAGGAAGTGTTGCGCAAAGGGCCGGGTGGATTGCGCCGCATCTATGGGATGGCGTTGCATCATTACGCCTGGAACCTAAGCCGCGGAAAAACGCAGGAATGGGTGGCTGGCAAAGGAGACGCGTTAAAGTTTGACGCTGCTGATTGGTTTGAACTCCTCCGCGAAGGAGAGCGAATGGAGGGTCTGGTCACCGGCCACTGGCAAGTCTTGAGCGAATTTGATCATCAGCATCGGGTGAAGCTCGTGGTGGATGAATGGGGCCCCTGGTACCGCCCCGGGAGCGAGGCCACACCCGGCAATCAGCTTGAGCAGATGCCCACTTTGCGGGACGCGGTGTTCAGCGGAATGACGCTCGACATTTTCAACAGGCATCCCGAAAAAATCGCCATGGCGAATTGCGCCCAGCTCATCAACTGCTTAAACAGCTTGTACCTCGCGCATGAAGACAAGTTCGTCATTACGACGGTCGGCCACGTTTTCGAACTGTATGCAAGTCATCAGGGAGCACAGGCGTTGCGTACCATTTTCTCATCGCCCAACTTGCACTACGATCGTGATGGAAGTCCGGCGTCATTCTGGGGATTGCGCGGTGCTGCCTCCGTGCGCGACAAAAACCTGACCATCACCGCAGTCAATCCCAGCACCAGCGAGTCTCGCTTGGCGGAAATAACCTTGCGTGGTGCAGCCGTGAAGGAAGGCAGTATGCGCTTTTTGAGCAACGCTGACATTCACGCGCACAATACCTTCGATCAACGGGACGTGGTCGTTCCTCAGACAAAGCGCTTAAGCTTGACCGAGGGAACTATTGTGGTGGAGTTTCCGCCCGCGTCCGTGGTGGCCCTGAACATCCAGCTGAACTAGAATCCAGGAAGGTTATTGCTTGGCTTTTTGTGGCACTCGCCTTGGGCGTTTCCGATGAGGTCCCTCAAGCGGTGCAAATGGCGTGGCCAGCAAAGGAAGAGAGGCGGGGCTGCACCGCCTCCGCCTCTTGTACTGCAAACTGTCACAAGTGTGAAATCTAGCCTGGGACGCTGCTCGGGGGGCTCCGGACGGCACTGCTCGGTCCCACCACTCCTGTGGGACCACCGCTTGGGGTGGAAACGGTGGTCCCCACTTGTTGTTTTCCGAAATCAGCCTAGAACGTGATCTTCCCGCCCAGCTGCCAATTTCTGGGCAGGGCTTGGGACGTCACCCGCCCAAAGTTACCACCGGCGGCCAGGTTGGCCTCGATACCGCCAAAGTTCACATGGTTGAACAGGTTGTAGAACTCAAACCGGAGTTGGAAATTGAGCCTCTCCGTGATGTGTGTATTCTTGTAAACCGTGAGGTCTGTGGAAACGAACTTCGGATTGCGGAATTGACCTGTCTTCTCGTTGCCGTTCGTACCCACCGTAGGCTTGGTGAACTGCGCGGTGGGGATACTGCCGGTGAGATAGGCAGTCCGTGACGTTGCCTGGCTGTAACTGGTGGCGTCAGGATAATCGAAGCCGTTTCCATCGGCGTTGTAGTCCCCGCCACTTGCAAAATTTCTGGAGTCGAAGACCGTGATGGGATTACCCGTCTGGTAAATGCTCGTCCCGCTGAGTCCCCACCCTCCAGTCAACTTCCCCATTGCTCCCTGGCCATTATTTAGGCCCGGTAGCTCATAATTGAAGCTGGCGGAGAGACGATTGGGAATATCCCAAGGCGAGGGTCCGTAGAATTGGTGAGGATTCACCGCAGTGGGATACACGCTCGCATCGTCTTTGGACGAAGAATGTGTGTAGGAAACATCAAAGAACGCACGCTTACTTCGTCCCCTGAGATCAAGAGTGAGACCGTTGTAGTTGCCCACGCGATCGTTGTCGGTATAGTTGATCGCACCAAAGCTGGAATTGATCCGCGACGGCATGTAGGGAGCCGGCTTGCCAATCAAGTCTCCCGCCTGGGCATTGATGTCCGAACCGTAGGAGACGTTAAATATATTGTTGCCACCCCCTACGAGGTTCGCAGAGTGAGATCCACTGTATAGGACGCTGGCAACAAAATGGCTGCCGATCTTGCGCTCCAGCGTGCCCGCAAAAATGTATGCGGTAGGAGATACGATATCCGGGTTGATTCCCCCAATCCCGAACTGTGCACCCTTGATTCCTCCCTTGGAGTCGAGGCAAGGGGTTGTGGGACACAGGGGTGAGCCTGCCAACGGAGGAAATGCAAATCCAAATGGCGGCTTACTGCTGGTGCCCTGAGTGAAAATGGGAGGAGTGGACGTCCCCGCACTAAACCCTGGCAGGATGAGCCCTGGCGGATTGCCGCGGAATTCTTCCTGGATGTTGGCCGGCGTCAGCCAATTGGAGAACATCCCGAATCCGCCGCGCAGCACCCAGTCACCCTTTCCGTTGACGTCCCACGCCGCGCCGACGCGCGCATTGTAGGTCTTAGGTGAGCGATTGAGCGCGTTCTGCGAGGGTTTAGCAATTCCGCTGGCCACGCGATCCTGGAAAGTGGCGCCGGAGCCGAGGATGAAATTGCCAAAAACCGTCGAGGCTGACCGGGAGTACGGGTTTCCCTGATCGTCGAAACGGAAGCCCAGCGTCAAGGTCAAATTGCGTCTAGCCTTCCATGTATCCTGAGCAAAGAGCCCCCATGTCTTGGAAGCGGCGTTCCAGTCCCAAAGTTGCTGCTGACCCGTTATGGGGTTGTACATCACATTACCTTCGTCGTGGGGTGCATCTTGCGCCAGCTTCAACAAGTTGTCGAAGTTGAAATTTGGATGCGACCACGGCCCCTGGAACGGCTCCACGTCATCTCCGTACCAACCTTCGTAGCCCACCTTCAATACGTGAGCGCCACGGACGTGGGTCAAGACGTCGCGCCAGTGATAGTTGTGCTGGATGAAATCACCTTGGGCGAAGCCCACGCCGTATCCGAGGCCCTGCCCAGAAACGCCGATATTCGGAATGGTGAAGTCGCCGGTTTCACCGATAAAGCCCTCGATACGGTTCTGGGCGAAGATGGCCTCATTCAGCGTTGTGGGACTGAACGTGTGGGTCCAATTCACCTGCAGGGCGCGCTGGGTGTTGTGATTGGTGGTCCCAAACTGGGGTATAACCGCTGCCCCGCCGTAATTCAGGGTGGTCCGGAAAAAGCTGCCATAGATGCGATCATTTTTAAAGTACTTGTCGATGCGAACGAAATACTGATCGCCATTCCGGAAATTGGTGGAGTTGAACACACCAGTGTCAATCATTTGTATGAGGCAGGCATTCGAACTGGGAATCCGGGTGCCTCAGGAATTGTCCGTGGTGGGATTCGACGATACGCGGATGGCAGACTTCATGATTCCCCCGCTAACCACTGTACAGATGTCGCAGACGGAATTAGCAACCCTTGCGTTTAATGCCCTTCTCAAAGAAGTGAAGAGAGAGACTCCTGCACCAGGCGGAACAGAATATATCCTCAAGACGCAACTGGTTCTTCGAAGCTCGACGACATTTCCGATGAACCACAACAAAGTGAAATCGCCTTCCACCTCAAGACGCCCCGGACAAACCGGATCGGCAGTCGAAGAGTGAATCGTTGCATTTCGTAATAAGTTCTTCTCTATATGGTCATGCGATCCCATCCCACGCTTGCAAAGTTGCTTCAGACAGCTGTCGAGTGTGGTTAAGCGGCGCGCGGTCGATCGAGTCGCCGGGGTTTTGTTCCCAGATGTGCCTAAATTGGCCTCCGGCACGCAACAGCCCAGCAAGGTCAATTAGTTGTGGTTCAAGAAGTTAGAAAGAAACAGTGGTGAACCGGGCAGGACTCGAACCTGCAACCCGCTGATTAAGAGTCAGCTGCTCTACCATTGAGCTACCGGTCCACAGGCTGATTTTAGAATTTTACATCGGACAAACAATTTTGTCGAACAGATTGAATCCGGCGCACCCCGCAAATTGTGCCTTATTTTCCGCGCAGGGTGGCGGCC
>JBGQDD010000022.1:0-14677 GCA_041495665.1 Candidatus Acidiferrum sp. | reverse complement strand
TTATGTTCCTAAGAGTACTGAACGCAAATTTTACGATTGCTGAGGGGACCGCGTAATCTTTACTGGTACTAGTACCTATATAACTTACTGGTTTCGCGCCCTGAGCCCATTCCAATCCATTGATTGTAAATGATTTAGTCTACAAGGGCGCCCTAATCACCGTTTGGCGTGGCGGATGCTCCTTTCCATGGCACAGGGCGAAAGCCAAAAGGAGAAACGAAGTATATGAGCGACTTTCTAGATTCAGCCAACACGAGCACGACTGGCACACCCCGCTGGGTTGGACTGGCAGTGGGAGTATTGGGCGGTATCTCGCTGCTCGGCCTTGGCGTAGGCTGGAGCGCACTTAATCAAGCCAAGAGTATCGAACAGACGACGCAAGCTTCTCTAAAGCAATCCAATGATGCACTGGCCCAGAGGCTGGCGAAAGCAGACGACATCAACCAGCAACTGCAGAGCGATGTGAAGGTGGTTACGGACAAGCTAAACGTAACGCACGCGGATCTAGTCGCGGCACGCAATCAGAACAAGAACGCGACCGTCGCGGTCGACCAGAAAGTGACCAACCTCGCGACTTCCGTAAAGGCTGAGCTAGCCAACAAGGCCAATACCGAAGACGTGAACAGGCTGAACGGCGACGTCACCGGTGTGAAGACCGACCTGGACGCCACCAAGAACAGCATTCAGATGGCGCGCAGCGAAATGGGCACGCTCATCGCGCGGAACCACGATGAAATCGATCAGCTCCGCCGCATGGGCCAGCGCGATTACTTCGAGTTCACCGTGCAGCGCAAGGGCGGTGCGACGAAGGTCGGCTCCATCCAAATCGAACTGAAGGACACCAACACCAAGAAGAACCGCTACACGATCAACGTTCTGGCGGATGACAACAGCTTCGAAAAGAAGGATCGCTCGGTGAACGAACCGATCTTCTTCTACACCGGCGGGACCCGCGCGGCGCTCGAACTGGTGGTCAACAAAGTCACCAAGTCGATGGCCACGGGCTACCTGAGCATTCCGAAGGCGGCAGGAGCGGCCTCGGCGAGCACAGCGACGTCCGGGCAGTAAGCGAGTTTCGCAGAAGTTAGTCTTCAACTCCTTGAGAGCACAGCAAGATAGGGAGGATTCCAGAGAATCCTCCCTTTTTTTATTGATGCTCATCCGGGAATAAGAATGCTCCGTACTAGGTCTTAGATAGAGTCTGGACACTGGACCGTTGCTATGCCAAGCTAATGGGCGGCCCAGGGGATTAAAAACCGCAGTGGATTTCTGGAGGGGGAAATCATGAAGGTACGATTTGCAGTGGCAATGGCAGCAACGCTTTTCGCGGGAGCTCTCGCGATGGCGGCCGATGGTTCATGGACCGGCTGGATTTCCGACAGCGCCTGCGGGGTGAAGGGCGCCAAGGAAGGACAGGGGGAGTGCACGACCAAGTGCGTCAAGGAGCATGGCGCGAAGTACGTGTTCGTGAACGACGCCGACAAGAAGATCTACGTCGTGGATGCGCAAGACAAGGTGGCGGCGCATGCCGGCCATCACGTGACCGTAAAGGGCACCGTGGACGGCGAAACGCTCAAGCTAACCAGCATCGATATGGCCGCTGCTGCAGCCAAGTAAGTCTTTGCCGGTTTTTTCATGACGGGCGTCCCGAACGGGGCGCCCGTTTTGTTTTGTGGCGCGAAGCATTTCCGTTACGATGTTGTGCTGCCATGTCGACCATTCTCATTCACGCCACCCGTGCGCTAACCCCCACGACAGAAATCAACGACGCGGGCATCCTGATTCGCGAAGACGTGATTGAAGCCATCGGGCCGCGCTCGGGGATGACCTTGCCAGCGGGGGCGCAGGAAATTCGCGCAACCGACAAGACAGCCGTTCCCGGCTTCATAGACGTGCACATCCACGGGGCCGGCGGCCACGACGTCATGGAGGGAACTGGCGCCGCGTTGCGCTCCATCACTCGCAAGGTCTCGGAATATGGCACCACGTCTCTCGTCGCCACCACGGTAACCGCCAGCACGGACCAAACTCTCCGTGCGGTCGAGGGAATCGCCGCATACATCGCGCAACAGCACGAAACGGATGAACCCCGCGCGGAAGTCCTGGGAATCCATTTCGAGGGGCCGTTTATCAGCAAAACGCGACGTGGAGTTCATCCCTCCGAATGGATTCAACTGCCATCGGCGGAGACACTCAGCCGCTTCCTCAAGGCTGCCGCGGGGAATGCCAGGATTTTGACGATTGCGCCGGAAGTGCTCGGGGCCGCTCCGTGCATCGATGCCGCGCGAGAAGCCGGCCTGGTCGTTTCGATGGGGCACACCGACGCAACCTACGAACAGGCTCGTGCGGCCATGGCGCGCGGGGCGCGCAGCGCTACACATGTCTACAACGCCATGCGTCCGTTTTCCCATCGCGATCCAGGCGTCATCGGCGCCGTGCTCACTTCTCCGGAGATCAATGCGGAACTGATCGCCGACGGCGTGCACGTCGAGGAAAGCGCCATGAAACTGCTTCTCCTCGCCAAGGGAGCCGCGCACGTCACGCTGGTGAGCGACGGCCTCTCCGCGACCGGAATGCCCGACGGAAAGTACACACTCGGCGGCTTCGAGGTAATGGTCAGCGGCGGCGTCTGCCGCAATGCCGAAGGCATTCTCGCGGGCAGCACGCTCACGCTGGACCGCGCGCTGCGAAATATCGTCGCGCTGGGCACATCTTTGCCGGATGCCGTGCGCATGCTGACCCTGAATCCCGCCTCCTTGCTCGGAATCGAATTCAAGAAAGGTTCACTGCGTGTGGGAGCGGATGCGGATATTTTGCTGCTCGATGAAGGATTGCATCTAGCGGGAGTTTGGGCCCGAGGCGTTGCGCTGAATTAAGGATTCAGGGGAATGTTGAGTTCCTCGGCAAGCTGCTCCGCATCGAACGGACTGCATGCAAAATAGCGGCCGCCGACCTCCAGCGTGGGAACTTTGCGCTTACCGTTGTTGGCCTTGATGACGATCGCTTCTCCGGACGAATCTTCTTCGATATCCACTTCGCGAAATTCCACACCGCGTTTCTTCAAGAAGGATTTGGCGCGCCAGCAATCGGGGCACCAGGTGGTGCAGTACATGGTTATGGGTTCCATCTCGTATTCAGTTTCATTCCATTGGATGCGGGCGGCGGAGGGAAGTCGCGCGCAGCGCTGCGCGAAGAGCAACAGTAGATGTTTCAAGCACCGGAAACGAGGGCGCTGCGCCGCTTGGAGGCCACCTGGATGCGGATCAGCGCGCGCTGCAGCGCAACGCTGGCGCGGTCCCAATCGACGTTTGGACCGTCCGCGGCCAAGCGCTTCTCGGCGCGAGCCAGCGCGTCTTTGGCGCGCTGCAGGTCGATCTCTTCCGCGCGCTCGGCGGTTTCCGCAAGAATGGTGACGCGGTCCGGCAGAACCTCGGCAAATCCGCGAACGATCGCTACATGCGCGGATTCTTTGCCGCCCGCGTCGTGATAGCTGAGTTCCCCGATCCCCAGCTCGGTCATGAGCGGCGCGTGCCCCGGTAAAATACCCAGATAGCCGTTCTCGCCGGGCATCTGCACGTCGACGACCTTCTCGCGGAGCAATTGCTTCTCCGGCGTGACGATCACCAGCTCGATGGTGTCGGGCAGCATTTTTCTTACGCGCTCGCCTTCATTTTTTCGGCCTTCGCGAGGGCTTCCTCGATCGTGCCGACCATGTAAAACGCCTGTTCCGGAACGTCGTCGTACTTGCCTTCCACGATTTCCTTGAAGCTGCGGACGCTGTCCTCGATCTTGACGTACTTCCCTTCGAGGCCGGTGAATTGCGCGGCGACGAACATCGGCTGCGAAAGGAATCTTTCGATCTTGCGGGCGCGCGCCACGGTGCGCTTGTCTTCGTCGGAAAGTTCTTCGACGCCGAGAATGGCGATGATGTCCTGGAGATCCTTGTAGCGCTGCAAAATGGACTTCACGCCACGCGCCACGGCATAGTGGTCCGCGCCGACGATGCGCGGATCGAGAATGCGCGAATAACTGGCCAGCGGGTCGACGGCGGGGTAAATGCCGCGCTCAACGATCTGACGGCTCAAGTTCGTGGTAGCGTCCAGGTGCGTAAACGTCGCTGCCGGCGCGGGGTCGGTGTAGTCGTCAGCAGGAACGTAGATGGCCTGGACCGAAGTGACCGAACCCGACTTCGTGGAAGTGATGCGCTCCTGAAGTTCACCGATTTCAGTGTTGAGGTTCGGCTGGTATCCGACGGCAGAAGGCATGCGGCCGAGAAGCGCGGAAACTTCCGAACCCGCCTGCACGAAACGGAAAATATTATCGATGAACAGCAGCACATCGAGGTGCTCCTGATCGCGGAAGTACTCCGCAACCGTGAGGCCAGTAAGGCCGACGCGGAGACGCGCCCCAGGCGGTTCGGTCATCTGGCCATAGATCAACGCCGCGCGCGATTTCTCCGTGTTGCCAGGAACGATCACACCGGATTCGGACATTTCCAGCCACAGGTCATTGCCTTCGCGCGTGCGCTCGCCCACCCCAGCAAAAACAGACAGCCCGCCGTGCTTCAGCGCTACGTTGTGAATCAGCTCCAGAATGAGCACGGTCTTGCCGACCCCCGCGCCTCCAAAGAGGCCGATCTTTCCGCCCTTCACGTAAGGCTCGATCAGGTCGACAACTTTGATTCCTGTTTCAAACATTTCCAGCGTCGTGGATTGCTCCTCGAGCGACGGGGCCGGGCGGTGAATCGGGTAGTGAGTGTCACTAACGATGGGGCCGAGTTGATCGACGGGTTTCCCAAGAACATTCATCACGCGCCCGAGCGTTGGCCGGCCCACGGGAACTTCAATCCCTTTTCCCAGATCGTAAGCCTTCATACCGCGCACCATGCCCTCGACAGGCTCCATGGCGATGGCGCGGACGCGGCCTTCGCCTAGGTGCTGCTGGACCTCCGCCGTCACGTCCAACGGTTCGGGGATCGAGTACCCTTCGCTCGTAATGCGAACGGCGTTAAAAATCGCAGGGAGGTGCCCCGCTTCGAATTGGATGTCCATCACAGGTCCGATGACCTGTACGACGTGCCCCACGCCTGCGTATTTCTCTGCCATGCTGCTTTCTCCTAAGCGCCGTAAGAAGCGCCGCTGACAATTTCGATAATCTCTTTCGTAATTGCCGCCTGCCGAACTTTGTTCATGTGCAGGGTCAAAGCTTCGATGACGTCACCAGCGTTCTTCGTCGCCGATTCCATCGCGGTCATGCGCGCGGCATGCTCCGCCGCGGAAGACTCCAGCATCGCGCGGAGAATCTGCGTTTCGATGTAGCGCGGAAGCAACTTGCCGAGAAGTTGCTCCACGGGCTGTTCGTAGATGTAATCCACCAACGAACTCGCGCCTTCGGTGGCGGATGCTTCATCCGCATGAACGGCCTCGACCGGCAGCAGCTTCGTGACCACCAGATTCGGCGTCATCACCGTCTTAAATTCGCTGAAGACGATATAGACCGAATCAATCTCTTCCTTGGCATACAAATCCGTGACGAGCTAAGCGATCTCCCGCGCCGTCCCGAAATCCACGCGTGCCAGGACATTGACGTACTCCGCGATGATGTTGAATCCCACCTTCTTAAGCGAGTCCCGGCCCTTCTTGCCAATGGGGATAGTCGAAATTTTCTTGCCCTTGTTCGCGCGGAAGAAATCGTTGGCCTTGCGCAGAATATTGGCGTTGAAAGCGCCGGCCAGGCCGCGCTCTCCCGTCAAAACGATAGCGAGAATTCTTTCTTCCGGCCGGTGTGCCAGCAGCGGGTGCTGAGGCTCATCGATGCGCGACATGATCGAGCGCAGCATGCGCGCAAGCTCCTTGGCGTACGGGCGTGCCGCAATGGCCGCTTCTTGCGCGCGGCGCAGCCGGGCCGCGGCGACGAATTTCATCGCACGGGTAATCTGCTGGGTGTTCTTCACCGAGCGGATGCGGCGCCGGAAATCGAGAAGTGTGGCCATCGTCAGTCGTTAAGCGCCCATCCTCACTTCGCTGCCGCGGCGACGGCAGCCGTGAATCGTTCCTTGAACGCGTCGACGGCGGTCTTGACTTCGCTCTTGATGGCGTCGTCGAGAGCTTTCTTCGCTGCAATGTTCTTCAGAATCGAGGGGTAGTTGGTTTCGACGAACTGCAGGAACTCGCGCTCAAAGCGGCCAACTTCCGCGACCGGCACAGCGTCCACCAAGCCACTCGTCGCAATGTAGAGACTGAGCACCTGTTTTTCCACCGGCAGCGGCACATACTGATCCTGCTTCAGGATTTCCGTGAGCCGCTGGCCGCGGGCGAGCTGGCCCTGCGTCACTTTGTCGAGCTGATCGGAGCCAAACTGAGCGAACGCCGCGAGTTCGCGGTACTGCGCCATGTCCAACCGCAGAGAGCCGGCCACCTGGCGCATGGCCTTGATTTGCGCGTTGCCGCCGACGCGACTGACCGAAATGCCGACGTTGATCGCAGGGCGGATGCCGGCGTTGAAAAGGTCGGCTTCGAGATAAATCTGGCCGTCGGTAATGGAAATCACGTTCGTCGGAATGTACGCGGAGACGTCGCCGGCCTGCGTCTCGATCACTGGAAGCGAGGTTAGCGAGCCACCGCCGAGCTTGTCATTCAATTTTGCGGCGCGTTCCAGCAAGCGGGAGTGGAGATAGAACACGTCGCCGGGGAAGGCTTCGCGTCCCGGAGGACGGCGGAGCAGCAACGAAATTTCGCGGTAGGCCTGCGCGTGCTTGGAAAGATCATCGTAAAACGTGACGGCATGCCGCTTGGTATCGCGGAAAAATTCACCCATGGCGCACGCAGCGTAAGGCGCGATGTACTGAAGCGAAGCCGGTTCCGCGGCGGAGGAGGTAACGACGATGGTGTAGTCCATCGCGCCCGCGTCCGTGAGCGTCTTCACGACCTGCGCGATCGTCGAGCGTTTCTGCCCGATGCCGCAGTAAATACAAATGATGTCCCCGCCTTTTTGATTGATGATTGTGTCCAGAATGACGGCGGTCTTGCCGGTCTGGCGGTCTCCGATGATCAGCTCGCGCTGGCCGCGGCCGATCGGAATCATGCTGTCGATGGCCTTGATGCCGGTCTGCAATGGCTCGCGAACAGGCTGGCGATCCAGCACGCCAGGCGCGATGCGCTCCAGCGCGTTGCGCTGCTTCGTGGTGATGGGGCCCTTGCCGTCCACCGGCTGGCCCAGCGGATTCACCACGCGCCCAACGAGCGCTTCGCCCACGGGCACGGACATAATCGTGTTCGTGCGCTTGACGACGTCGCCTTCCTTCAGCTCTTGCGATTCTCCGAGGAGCACCACGCCGACTTCTTCCTCTTCGAGGTTGAGCGCGATGCCAAAAACGTTGTGCGGAAAAGCGAGCATTTCGCCGGCCATGACCTTTTCGAGGCCATGAACGCGCGCAATGCCGTCGCCGACGCTGATGACCGCGCCGACTTCGTCGACCGAAACGGTCTGCTCGTAGTTTTCAATCTGCTCGCGCAGAATCTTGCTGATTTCGTCTGCCTTAATGTTCGCCATGCCTGCTCCGTCGGTGAATTCCTAATCTCTCATGTAGGTGGCGAGTTTTAGCCCCCCACTTGCAAAATCGCTGCTTACTCGGCCGCGAGGCGCGCGCGCATCTCATTCAACCGGCTGCGCAACGAGCCATCGTAAATGGTGTCCCCGATCCGCACCACCGCGCCGCCCAATAAGGCCGGATCAAGCGCGTATTTTGTTTCAATCTTCTTGCCTGTCAGGCGCGCCAGCGTCGCCGCCATCTCTTTCTTTTGCGCCGCGCTCAATTCGACGGCGGAAGAAACTTCCGCTTCGGCAACTCCCTGCCGCTTCCGAATAACCTCATCAAACGCGGCGATAACCTCCGGGATCAGCTGCGTGCGCCGGTGGTCTGCGATCACAAAAAGAAAATTGCGAATGATCTTGCTCGCGCCCAGCCGGGCCACGATTTTCTCGATGACGGCGTGCTTGGCTTCAACGCTCACCGCCGGACTTGCCAGAAACGTGCGCAGTTCCGCGGATTGCGCGTACGCCGCGCCAAATTCGTGGAGCTGCTTGGCAGCCGGCTCGGCGGCGCCCTGAGCGAGCGCGATGTCCGCCATGGCGTTCGCGTACTGGAGGCTCGCGGACTTCAATTCGGCCTCCCTTCCAGACTTTTCACGAAGTTGCTGATGAGCGAATCCTGCGCCTGCGGAGTGAGCTGCTTGACGAGCAGTGATTCCGCGCCATCGACCCCAAGATTTGCGGCCAGCGCTTTCAGCTCCAGGCGCGCGGCGCGTTCCGAGGCTTCGATTTCCGCCTTTGCGGCGGCGGCGATTTTCTGCGCATCGGTCTGCGTGGCGGCTCGGAGGCGCTCCACTTCGGCAGCGGCCTCTTTCTTGGCCAACGCTCGAAGCTCCGCAACTTCCTTCTGGAGATTCGCGAGCCTGGTTTCCGCTTCGCGGAGCTGCGCGTCGGCGGCGACCTTCGCAGCGGTAGCGATCGTGATCGCGGAGCCGATCGCGGAAGCGCGTCCGCTGAAGAAGACCGGAGCCTTCTTCAGACACAGCCAAAGAATCAAGCCGGCAACGATCGCAAAGTTGATCCACTTGAAGATTTCCGTGGCGCGCTCGGCGGCCACGCTGCCGCCTTCTTCCGCGGCCGGTAAACTGGCGGCCGCGAAAAGTAACACAAAGAGAACACCCGCGGAAAAGAGAACGCGGCGATTTCGCGTCATCGAGCCTCTCTCGCGGGAGCGCCGGGACGCGGCGGTGCTTGCAGGATACGGCGCGCAATTTCGGCGGAGAGTTGCGCGACGGTGGTTTCGACGTCGCGGCGAGCAGCGGCAAGTTCACCCGCGACGCGCTCTTTTGCGGCGCTGACTTCGCCCGCAGCGCGCGTGCGCGCATCTTTGATCTGCGCGGCGCGCTCGTCGAGAAGTTTTTTGCGAGCGCTCTCCTGCTCGGCATACAGTTGCCCGCGCGCCTGTTTGAGAGCCTCATGGTACTGCTTGACCTTCTGGGCAGCAGCGGCCTGGGCAGCTTCCGAAGCCTTTTGCGCGCCCACGGTGCGGGAATCGCGCTCGGCCATCACGGCCAGCAGCGGCTTAAAGAAAAGTGCCCGTAAGATGATGTAAAAAAGGAGGATAATCAGGACTGTGGGCGCAGCCTGAAGGAAGAGTTCGCCTAGCTGGTGAACAATTGTTTCCATCGAAATTGGATCGCCTAAATCCCGTCAAGTGTGGCCGCCAACCGGCCACCAGGTTGGCAGCCGCGCTCCAACCCCGTAGGAGCACACGGTGGGCTTAACGCTGCCGTCTCGAAACAATATTTTATAGCATCCACAGCCGCGTTCCGTCAACGTGACGCGCGGGGACCAAAGCAGGGTTCGAGGTCTGTCTCACTGCTTGGTTTGCGTCGGGATGTCGTAGACGTAGCGGATGACGAGCGGAGTGTTGCTGCGGCCGGTGGTCATGTGCAGCGTTTCGTAGAGTTGCCGGCCATCGTAGGAGAGCTCAAACGTGCGGCTCATCTTGTTGCCGCGCGGATCTTTTTCTTCGGTGACCAGGCGGTTGCCGTCCCATTTGGCGGCGATCTCTTGATACTTTTCATCCTTGGATTTCTGCAATTTCCGCCCGTCGGTCAGGAACGCCCGTTTGCGATCCCGGTCATCCACCAGGTCGACCTCCGCGCCCGTCATCGAGAGCGTAATTGCGCGCGCCGGGGTGAAGAGTTCGTGCATTTTCTGCCGCTCTTCATCGCTTTCTCCGCCGCCGCGGCGCCCGCCGTAGCCTCCGCCTCCTCCGCCGGGCCAGCGGCCACCCATGCGGCCGTGTCCGCCACCGCCGTTTCCGCCATTCGAGCCTCTGGAGTCTTGCCGCCTCTTGCTCGGGTCGTCGCTATCGTCCGGGTTGAACTTCCAGGCACCAAGGATGGTTGAGCGCGGCGCGGGCGCCGGATTCGGCGCCTTCGTCGCAGTTGCGGGAGCGGGTTGCGACGGCGCTGCCGTTATAGGCCCCGATGGAGCTTGCGCGTGCATCGCCTCTGTGGCCAGGAGGCTGAACGCCGCTAACCCGGCCAGTGCTGTCCGCTTGAAGAAATGGATGGCTTTCATGTTCGTTCCTGAATTCGCAAAATTGTCCCTTTTTGAATTCCCCCAAAAAGAGAAAAGAGTTCCCTTCTTCAAATGGTGGAGATTTCTTATTTGATTGGCTGAATTTTCCCGAATCGCAGTATCCTGTTCGGAGAGAGAGAGCCGCTCCCACGGCTCCAAGGAAAAATGTCCCTTCCCCGGATTCCATCCGACTCGCGTGTGCGCAGCCGGTTCAGCGGATGCTTGCTCGGCGGCGCCGTCGGTGATGCCCTCGGCGCCCCCGTTGAATTTCTGGACTTGGACGAAATTGTCCGCGCTTACGGCGAAGCTGGAATCCGCGACTACGCGCCCGCGTACGGAAAACTGGGCGCCATCACCGATGACACCCAGATGACCCTATTCACCGCCGAGGCCGTGCTCTCCGCCCATGTTGCGTCGGTTTTGCATGGCCAGGAGCCGGACTTTTTTCGGGCCGCAGCCAGTTCTTACGCGCGCTGGCTGATGACCCAGGAGAATTCCAGGTTGGTTTCTTCTGGAAACCCGAAAGCGAGCTGGCTGCTCCAGCAGAAAAAACTTTTCAGCCGCCGTGCGCCGGGAACCACCTGCCTCTCCGCGTTGCAATCCAGCCGCGGCAGAGTGACGCGGGCCACGAATGACAGCAAGGGCTGCGGCGGAGTGATGCGCATGGCGCCCGTGGGCATGTATTTCGCTCATTCTCTGAGCGGCGGGCTCAATCGAGACCGCTTGCTTTCGAACATCTTTGCAACCGGCAGCGAACTCGCGGCGATCACCCACGGACATCCGAGCGGCTGCCTCAGCGCGGGCGCCTTCGCCGTCATAGTTAGCTTGGTGCTTGCGGGCAACTCGCTCACGGACGCCCTTCACGCGGCAAAGGAAGAGCTCCGTAAGAATCCATCCCATAAGGAGACCCTGGCCGCCATCGAGAAAGCCGAAAGCTTGGCGAAGTCTCGCCCCCGCGAGCGCAGCGCTTTGCGTGAGCTTGGAAAAGGGTTCGTGGCCGAGGAAGCTCTGGCGATGGGGCTCTATTGCGCGCTCTCCGCGCACGATTTTGAAGACGGAATCATCCTGGCTGTAAATCACAGCGGAGACAGCGACTCGACGGGCACGATCACCGGCAATCTTCTCGGCGCTGCCGCCGGAGTTGAAGCGATTCCCGATCGCTGGCTCGCTCATCTCGAATTGCGCTCGACCATCGAGGCTATCGCCGACGATCTCGCGGCGTTCCCCGAGTGGCATCTTCGCAATCAGGCCGCAGCGGAAGAGCGCGCCTTCTACGCAAGCCGCTATCCTTTGGGCTAACGCCCGTTCTTCTGCACCTATTGCAAAATCCGGAATAATTCCGTCACACGCGGAAGAAGGGCGAGAGCGCCGAGTTCGCGGAAGCGCGCGGCGCGCTGGCGATAACCGTATTCGCCAGGAGCGATGATGGCCATGAAGGGGACGCCGGCGTCGCGCGCGGCGAGCGCGTCGTCAATGTTGTCCCCGAGATAGAGCGCCGTGGACGGATCGCGCCCGCCGAGAATTTTCCGCAACCCTTCCGGGTGCGGCTTCCGCTTCGCATCGTCCATGGTGATGATGGTGCGAAAGAGTTTCGTAGCAGGCCATTTCTCAAACGTGAAAGAAAATTCCTGCCGCGTGCGCCCGGTGAAGAGATTCATCTCGAAGCTTTGCGCCCATTTTTCAATTTGCCGAGGCGTCACGATCAGTTTTTCGTTTCGAACGTTTCCCGGCTTCCCATCGCTGCCCCAGTAAAATTTCTCGAATGCCGCGCGCGCTTCTGCGTACGAAGTGGGGTGCCCGAGCGAACTTACCCACGCGGACACCATGTTCCAATCGTCGTTGAAGCCCGGCCTGCTTTTCCATTTGTGCAGTTCGGCGTACGTGACGCGTTTCCCCGTAAGATGCTGCACGGTATCCAGCGCGGAACGCCAGTACGTGCCGCGCACATCGACAAGCACACCGTCAACGTCGAAAATCAGGATTTGTGGTTGTGCTGAGAGAGCCTTGTTGCGGCGCGGCGCCCGCTTTGCGGACACCAGGGATTTTTTCGGCACGGGCCCTCATTTTGAGAACGTTTCTGCCACAAAACAATCCGGAAAGAATACCGGCGAGGAAGTAAAAGTGTCGCCGCTTGCCGCGCCTCGCGTCAAGCTCGTTACGGTTGCTGGCGAATCCGGCGCGTTGCTACACTGGACGGGCGCGCTGCGCAAGGAGCCGAGAATGGCCAAGTATGGCGGAGTGGATTTTATTGATTTTGATTCGCAGTTGAACGACGAGGAAAGACTAGTCCGTCAAACGGCGCGCGAATTCGTCGAGAACGAAATCATACCGATCATTGAAAAACAAAGCCGCGAGGGCGTTTTCCCAAAACATCTCGTGCCGCAGCTCGGCGAGCTGGGATTTTTTGGCGCGAACTTGCAGGGATACGGCTGCGCGGGAATGTCCAACGTCGCGTACGGTTTGATGACGCAGGAACTGGAGCGCGGAGATTCCGGGTTGCGCAGTTTTGTTTCGGTGCAGGGAGCGCTGGTGATGTATCCGATTTTTTCGTACGGGAGCGACGCGCAGAAGGACAAGTGGCTGCCGCTTTTGCAGCAGGGCAAAGCCATCGGCTGCTTTGGCTTGACCGAACCGCAATTCGGATCGAATCCGGGCGGGATGCTGGCGCGCGCGGTAAAGAAGGGCAACAAATACATTTTGAACGGCGAGAAGATGTGGATCACCAGCGGATCGATCGCGGACGTGGCGGTGGTGTGGGCCAAAGCGGAAGACGACAAAGTCCGCGGATTCCTGGTGGAAAAAGGCGCGCCGGGATTCAAGGCTTGGGACGTTCACGGGAAATGGTCGCTGCGCGCTTCGGTGACGTCCGGATTGGCTTTCACCGACTGCGAAATTCCGGAAGAAAATCTTTTGCCCGGTGTCGTGGGCCTGAAGGGGCCGCTGAGTTGCTTGAATCAGGCGCGCTATGGAATCGGATGGGGCGCGCTGGGAGCGGCGATGGCGTGCTACGACACGGCGCTGCAATATGCCAAGACGCGCAAGCAATTCGCGAACAAGCCCATTGCTTCACATCAACTAGTGCAGGAAAAACTGGCGTGGATGATCACGGAGATCGTGAAGGGGCAATTGCTGGCGCTGCACGTGGGCCGGCTGAAAGACAATGGAAAAGTTCATCCTTCACATATTTCGATGCTGAAGATGAACAACGTGTCGATCGCTCTGGATACGGCGCGCAAGGCCCGCGACATTCTCGGCGCGAACGGCATCGTGGACGATTACTGCATCATGCGGCACATGAACAACCTCGAAAGCGTGTTTACGTACGAGGGGACGAATGACATTCACAAGCTGGTGATCGGCGAGCGCATCACGGGCATTGCGGCGTACGTGTAGGGCAAGACGTGACTGGTGATTCGTGACTGGTGTCTGGTGAAAACCTGCAGGTGAGCACGAGCGGGGCAAGCGTCCACATTTGCGATCCAACCAAACCAGGGCTTGGGGGAATCTTGTAAGCTGTAAGTGGCGCAGCATCCCGACAGGGTCGGGACAGGTGCTGCGCCACTACAAGGAGCTACGTCTCATGCGCGTTTTTCGCTTTCGCCGCTGGCCCATTTCCATTCACACAATCGTGCTTCCGATTCTGCTGCTCGTTTCGCTAACGAGTGCCGCGCAGGCGCAGCAGAAAAATGCGGCGGCGCAGGAGAAGCCGAAGATTAGGGCGATCACGGCGTTCATCAATCTGGATCGGGCGCAGTACAAGGAGCAGGTCGCGGATGCGCTTAGAATGCTCCGACGCGCGCAGACGATTCTGGAATCGCGCGGATACCAAGTTCAAACGATCCGGATCGCGACGCAGCCGTTTCCGGAGTACACCAAGGGGCTGACGACGGAGCAGGCCATTGCGTTCTTCAAGCAGTACGACGCGTTGGCGGCGAAGGAGAAGTTCGCGGCATCGATCGGCCCGGCGATGCTGAACGCCGCAGACGGCGTTTGGCAAGCGGACCTGCTCGCGGAAATATTGAGCAACACTAAGACGCTGAATGGCAGCCTCGTCGTGGCCGGCGAGGACGGCGTGCGCTGGAGCGCGGTGGGCGCCGCAGCTCGCGTGATGAAGAAACTCGAAGAGACGGAACACAGCCAGGGCAATTTTCGTTTTGCGGCGATTGCCATGGTGCCGCCGCTGACGCCGTTTTTTCCGGCCGCGTATCACACCGGCTTCGGACATCAATTCGCGATTGCGCTGGAATCGGCGAACGTGGTTGCCACGGCATTCAAGGATGCGCCGGACCTGGCGACGGCCAAGCAACGCTTGACAGATTCCCTGGCAAACTCGGCCTTCGACATCGAACGGCACGCGGGACGCATCGACCAGGAGACTGGCTGGGCGTACATGGGAATCGATCTTTCGCCGGCGCCGTCGGGAGATGTTTCCATTGGCGCGGCCATCGAAAACCTGACCACGCAGCCCATCGGCATGAGTGGAACGCTAACGGCGGCGGCGACGATTACAGCGGCCGTGAAAGACGTCAAAGTTAAACAGACCGGATATACCGGCTTG
>JBGQDD010000021.1:0-14863 GCA_041495665.1 Candidatus Acidiferrum sp. | reverse complement strand
TGCCCTCTGCACCTGGGTCCCCGTGGGGCGGGGGCGAAGGTCTGACGAACAATCCCTGGTCCGCTCTCCTGACGAAGCGGATGCTAGCACAGGGCCTTTGTTCAGGGCAATGCGCGCGAGCCGTTGGTCGTGGGTCAATTGTGGCTGGAAGCGGAGACCACTCCATCACCATGACAGTTTCCGAAGCGCGCGTTTTATCAGGACTTGTCTGGATTCTGTGGGTTGGAAAATTGTCACCTCAGAGACGGGAGGTAGCCTTTTTGACCGCTAGACCCTGTCGTACCACTCCAATCCCTGAGGTAGCTCTGCGGCCGCAAACTCAAGGTGAATCACTCGGCGAGGTTTCGGGGCGACGCACGCAGAGGATGCGTGAAGCAGAAGCGGGCGCATGAGTAGCGCTCCTCCTTTGGGAACGGCGCAGGTTACGCAGTTTCCCTTTTCCCAGCCAGCAATTTCCTCTGCAGAGAGTCGGCCTGCCCTATGCGAACCGCAAATTACGCGCAACGGTCCGTTATCAAGCCCACTCTCATCTAGATGCAGCCTAATGGAAAGCATGCCACTCATGAGTTCTGCTGGAGGTTGCACATGCCAGACTCCAGCTTTCCTCGTCCACGGCCCAAATCCATTGATATCCCTTCTCTCGCATACGGCTAACGTCAGGTCCTGATGCCAAACGACCTTCCAATTTGAAATTCGGGTCTTGTTGAAAAAAATCCCTCTGACGGCAAAGCATTGTGGCCCGAGGATACTCTCCATGACTTCACGCACGGACTTCGACGACGCAAGCCTGTGAACACTCGGTACGGACAAGATGTTTCTCTCGGGGTACCGACTGTCGTCAAAATCTTTGCAGAGACGTTCTACCGTGCCCTCATCTAGACACACAGAGACGACGGCAAAGCCTTCCCGCTGCACCAGTGGCTGTAGCGCACTGACAGTCGTCGCATCACTCAGATTCACGCTCACCAACTCCTGCGAGAAGCATTATGCCCGGTAAGTCGGCTTATCCGAAACTCACTTCAACTCACCCACTTCAGGACCATGGCGCGCGAGCAGGAGAAATGCGGCACCGAGCAGGTGCGAGTAATGCTTCCTTTCCGGGAGTGGTGGGCGATCACGCTGAACAAATTGCCTCAAGGGCTCGGTTCGAGACTGGCCTTGAGGGAGACTTTGCTGGACTTGAGGACTTCGAGAGTGCGCCGCCAGTCGGCGTGGCCGGGGAATTTCAAAACGATTGCGTGGCTGCCGGGGGAAAGTTTCAGAGTGGCGGGGGCGTTGCCGAGGAATTTGTCGTCGACGAAGATTTCGGCGCCGTCGGGATCCGATGAAATCGTGACGGTGCCAACGCCATCGGGAACGGCAGAGGAAGATGTGTTGGAGAGCTCGGCCGACGGAGTACTTTCACTGGCCGTTGGCTGCATCGTGTTTTGAGCGCTTGGTTGGCCCACGGAAGCCACATGGGGATAAAAGCGGTGCAGAACTTCGAGAAGATCGGTGGCGCTGAGGGCGAAGCCGATGCCCGTGGTATTTTTCTTGATGAGTTTTTGCGTGTTGATGCCGATGACTTCGCCGCGGACGTTGAGCAGCGGGCCGCCGCTGTTGCCGGGATTGATGGGCGTGTCGGTCTGAATCCAGGTGCCGGGACCAGCGTTGGGAAATTTTCCGACAGCGCTCACAATGCCTTTCGTGACGCTGAAGAGCATGGCGTCGCCTGGGTTGCCGATGGCGAGAACGTTTTCGCCCTGGCGGACGCTCGTGGCGTCAGCGAGAGTGAGATGGGGAAGTTCGCTCTCTCCTGGGCTGGCCGTAACTTTGACGAGCGCGATGTCGAGGTCCGGGTCAATGTAGACGACTCTGGCCTCCAGCTCCCGGCCGGTGGAGAGCAGCGTGTGCAGGGTTTCTTCGCCGCGGGCGAGATGGGCGTTGGTGACGATCACTCCGGTACCGGTGACGAAAAATCCCGAGCCGGAGCTGTCCAGTCCTTTTAAATAGACGACAGCGGGCTTGGTTTGGCGGACCAGCTCTTCGAGCGAAAGCTCGGGTTGAAGGCCGGCGCCGGCGTCGGAAACTCTGGCGGTGATACCGCCCGTGAAGGTTTCCGAGATGGGCTGCAAGTCGACATGAAAATGATCGGACTTGAAAAGCCAGTATTCGCCGCGGTTGCGCCCGTTCAGCGAAATCCAATTCATGGGGCCTTCGGTGAGCTTGAGTTCCTTGCTGGCGTACCCGGCGAGGCTGATGCGCGCGACTACGGCATGCTCGAGGCGCGAGCCCATGGACGTTCTTGTCTTGTGGAAGTAGCCGCCCGGAAAATCCTTTTCGAAGGGAGTCGTGCCGGCGGCGACGCCGTCGAGTTCAACGGTGGCACCCGAAGGGTTGCTGGTGATTTGCAGCTTGTCGGCGAAGACCCGCGATGGGCAGGCGAACAGTAGCAGTGTCGCGAAAAGTAAAAGTTCCGAGCGGGAAGCCATGCGAGGACCTCGCTGGGAGGATGAACCCGCTCATAACTTACCACAGAGTGAAGTAACTGTATCCAGAAAATAAGAATTGCCGATCCGCGGATTGGCGTCAGGGCTTCTTTTTGTAGCCGGCGCACGAGAGGACGGGGAGGCGGGGGTATTTAGGGAAGCGGGAATCGGTGAGGGAGAGTTCGCAGAGAAAGAAGACGGAGCCGCGCGCGGATTCGATGCAGCGGGAGTGAAGGCAATCGGCACAGAGGCCAGTTGCGGAGGGACCTGCCTTTTTTTCGGGCGAATGTGGCACTGGGGGAGGATAGCGCAAGTAAAAGGGCAAGCGCCTGGCGAGTGGGTCAGAGCAGCATCCTCTGAAGATCTCGCAATGTCAGATCGCGCAAAACAAAGGCTTTCTGCCTGCCGCAAGCGTTTGCCGGAGTTTGGTTGACAATCGAGCAAATTAAGCGTAGTTTCATCCGGAGATTCACTATAGTTAACCTATTTCCTATCGCCCCCCGCGGTCTTGCAAAACGATTCCGCTGCCGCGGTCAGCAAGAGTGCCGCCAGACACGCGGCCGGAGCGTCCTAAGTTGCTCGCTTCTTTGACTGGAACCACTTGAGAATACTGAACGGTCGATATGGGGCGCTCGCGTTCTTCTTACTCGGGTGTCTCGCGCAGCCTGCACTGCTTCACGCGCAGGTGGTGCAGACGACGCAAGCCCCGGCGCAGAATCCAGCGTCGACGCAGAACCAGGAGCCTGACGAAATCACCGCCGTGCCGAACCGGCCGACCTTCGCGTCGACGGCAGAGATGGTGCCGCTCGGAGTGTTCGAGATTGAATATGGGTTTGAGGCGGCCAAGAGGCACCAGAACATAAACGGGCTCTTGAAATGGGGGGCGGTCAAGAACCTCGAGCTCTGGTTTCTCCACAACCCGATCGAGCGGGATGCGAGCGTCGCCGGGCTGGGAGATTGCGGAGCGGGATTCAAATACAAGTTATTTCCGCAGGTGAAGACTCGGCCGACGGTGGCGGTTCTCTATGTGGCGACACTGCCGACAGCGAGGCCCGATCTCGGTGCCGGAGCGATGGCCCACCTGGTGCAAATCCTCGTGAGTAAGGATTTTGGCAAGCATCACTTTGACGTCAACGAAGGCGTGCAATTTATCGGAAGACCCCAGTCGAGCGGATTTGACCGCAGATATTTCACCGCGCTCTCTTACTTCCGTCCCCTGAGAGGGAAATGGGGGTACACCGGGGAGATTGTGGGATTCAGCCGGCAGAACGCGACGACGCCAGCTACGATGATCTTGCTGAACGCCGCGACGTACAACGTGTCGCCCCGATTGGTGCTGGACGGCGGTGCCTACATCGCCGCCTATGGACAATTGCCACGGTTTACAGTTTTTGCTGGCGTCACCTATTCCATCGCAAATCTATACCATTTGCATCCGACACACCGGCGTTCGAAGAACTAGCGGTCAGCTTGCCAAGGAGGGAGAAGCATCGCTCCGCGTGAAAGCTAGCGCGCATTTCTCACCACTTCATCCCTCTGTACTCTGCCAACTCCCAAGAATAGGCCTGTCATCCTGAGGGTTCGACGAAGTCGAACCCGAAGGATCTCAATTGAATGTTTACGACGAGACGTGGAGCAGATGAGATCCTTCGCTTCGCTCAGGATGACTATGGCAACGGGATTAGCCTTGAGAATACGTGCTTCCGTGGTGAGAAATCAGAGCTAGTTCGAAGGTGGAGGACTGGCTGGTGCCAGGGGTGCGGGTGGCGCTGGGACGGCAGGGGCATCCGGTCGAGCGGGTTTCGTGAAACGAGAATCATCGATCTGCGGATCGATCTCGATTTTTTCAGCGGTGAGAGTCTGCTTGATTTCAGTGCCCGGGCTGCCCTGTTCGATCCGGAATGGATATTTCAGGCCCTGGACCTCGTGGAAGTCCGAGAAAAAGGACTCCCAGGGAAGGTCCTCGTCTCCTGTCTTGCGCTTGCCTTCCCACTTCAAAAGCAAAAAAGAGGAGGCATCAAAAATGTAAAAGCGAATGTCCCCATTCTTGTTCGTGAGTTTCAGGCGATAGACGGGCTTGTCGTCCAGGTTTTCCTTTCCGGCCAGTTCGATCTGGTTGCCTTTGGTCTTGTAGTCCACCAGCGGGCCGTCAAAGTCGGATTCATCGGAGATGTTCTTGAGGTCTTCGGGAGAAAGTGGCTGAGCCTCTTTAGTTTCCGTGAACGGATTGACCATCCAGCCGGAAGACTCGCCATCGTAAACGCGGATAATTTTTTGTCCTTCGATGGAGATTTCGACGTGCATCTTTAGGGGACGCTTGAGCTCCACTACAAAAGTCCCTTTCATGTCCCGCGAGAACGACACATGACCGCTGACTCGTTCGGATTGGACGGCCTTGATCTTGTCGGCTCCGCCGCGAGCGTCCAGCGCTTTCTTGACGATTTCGTCGGCGGTCTGAGCAGCCGCGGCCAGCGGCAAAAACAAGAGTAGAGTGATGCAGAGGATTCTGGTTTTCATGGGCGAGTCGCTGGCGGTTTGTCTCAGTCTGGGGGCGGCGCCAGCTTCATCCTAGGAGTAGAAGCGCTTGGGGTCAAATGCGTTGCCACGCCCGGGGTCGCCTCAGGCCGGTGGGTGTTGTAAAGCTTGCGAAACAATTTTTCCTTAGACTCGGTGCATGTAGATTTGGAGCGGTAGCGCTGGATCGTGAGAAGTATCATCTTCGAAATATGGAAAGCAGGCCTATGAAATCGCGAGCCATAACGGGTAGTCTTCTCGCAGTTTGCTTGGGTTTTTGCGGAGGCGCGTGGTGCCAGCAAGAGCCGGCCGGAGAGGGGCGCCCCATCACGCCTGCCGGCACGCTGATGATCGATGCAGCCACACATTTGCCGGCCGTCGGGGCCATGCCCATGGCCATGCTTCGCAGTCCGGACGCTCTCGGGCATGGCGGCAAGGGCCGGTATCTTCTCGTGGTCAACAGCGGTTACGGTGTCCAGTTCAGCGAGGATACCAATGAAGCCCAGCAATCGATTGCGGTGGTCGACTTGAACGCGACTCCTGAGCCGCTGGTGAATCAGAATGTTTATTTTCCTTCGCCGCAAAGCGCGAATGTCGGCCTGGCTTTTTCACCGGCCGCGGGCATTGATGGAAACTTTGAAATGTATGTTTCCGGCGGATTCGAAAACAAGGTCTGGATTTTCCGTTTTGATCCGAGGTCAGCGACACCGGTGCAGCCGCGATCCAACGGGCCAGATACGAAAGTAGCAGCGCCCTCATTCGAAATCAGTAAAGCGGGCGAAGTTTCGCGCTCGGACTACAACAAAGGAAAGGCGGCACTCTATCCGACGGGGCTGGCGGTAACACCGGACGGCTCCACGCTGGTGACCGCCAACAATTTGGGAGATAGCGTGACGATCGTGCGCGGTCTCCGCGGCACCCGGCGGATGGAGCGCGTGGATTTGCACCGTCCCGGAAAGTTGAGCGAAAACATTTATCCGTACGGTGTCGTGGTGCTGGGCAGGGGCAAGAATGTGCGGGCTTACGTGTCGTGCTGGAATGATTCGTCGGTGGCGGTGATTCCGCTCAACGGCAAAAGCGTTGTGCGGAAATACATCGGCGTTGATCGGCATCCCACGGCAATGACGCCAAATGCCGAAGGGACTCGGCTTTTTGTGGCGAACTCCGATGCGGACAGCGTTTCGGTGATTGACACCACGACGGACCAAGAGATCGAGCGCACTGACGTTCGGCTGGCGGAGGATGCCTTGCCCGGAGCGAGTCCGGAAGGGATGGCGCTCAGCGAAGACGAGAAGACATTGTATGTAGCGAATGCTCACAGCAACGCGGTCGCAGTGGTGGCCCTTTCCGAAAAAGTACGCGGCGGAAAAACAGTGGAGAAAATGGCTGAGCCCGCAAAGTCGAAAATCCTGGGATTCATTCCAACGGGTCAGTATCCCTCCGCAGTTGCCGTCGCGGACGGCAAACTCTTCGTCGGAAATGGAAAAGGAACGGGATTTGAATCTTCCTCGATGCGCGTGAACAATAGCGGTCGCACTCCGAATCCACCCAACGTCGCGTTTCCTCCGAACAAGGAGAAGAACCGGCAAGGCGGGCAGTACAGCGGCTCGATTGTTTCAGGAAACATCAGCGTGGTGCCTCTGCCGGACGGCCCCGCTCTCGCGCATTACACGCAGCAGACCATGCAGAATGATGGGCTGATGGATTTTGCGCCGCCCAAGCTTTTTGCTGGGAAGAGCCCGATCAGGCACGTCATCTACATCATCAAGGAGAATCGCACCTACGATCAGGTATTTGGCGACGTGAAAACATCGGGCGACGGACACGCCGCGGATGGCAATTCTGAGCTGGCGATTTTTGGGAATGGCGCGACAGCGCAACGGCCTGATGGCACGCGGCAATCCGTGACGCCCAATCATCATGCGCTGGCGCAACGGTTCGGTTTGTTTGACCGCTTCTTCGTGAATTCCGAGGCCAGCCCTGACGGACACAACTGGTCGACCGCCGCGTTCTCCACCGATTATGTGGACAAAGGATTTCGCTGGGAATATTCCGAGCGCGGACGCACGTACGACTGGGAAGGCTTTAATCGCCTGCCGGATTACGAGCCACCAAGCAATTTGCAAGTCGAAAAATTTAATGGCGACGTGCTGGCAGCGTTGACGGATATGCTGGAAAAACATCTTCCCTATCACCAGGGGTTCACTGATCTCGCGGAACCCAAGACCCTCTATCTCTGGGACGCCGCCGCGCGCGCGGGTTTGACCTACCGGAATTACGGAGAATTCGTAACCGTGATTTCGGCGAAAGACGTCGAAGCAGCGGGTCAGAAACGCAAGAAGAGCTATCCCGATGTTTCGAATGCCGTGCGTGCCATACCCAATAAAGAGTCGCTGCAAAAGCATCACAGCCCGAGCTTTCGAAGCTTTGACGTAACCGCACCCGACAGCCTGACGGTGGATTGTTATAAAGCCGCGCTAGATCCGTCTGGTTCTTCCGATGCGGCTGTGACTCAGAACAACGCCAATGCAAAGTGCCGCGGCAATTCGCGATTGGGCGAATGGCTCGCGGAGTTTCAAGGATTTGCTAGAGACCGCGAAGCAGGACGCGGCGATGCGATGCCGGCGCTCAACGTTTTGCGATTTCCCAACGATCATACGACCGGAATGAAAAATGGTTTTCCGACGCCGCAATTCATGGTCGCGGACAATGACTACGCCGTGGGGCGTCTCGTCGAAGCAGTTTCGTCGAGCGTGTATTGGAAAGATACGGCGATCTTCATCGTGGAAGATGACGCCCAGGACGGCCCCGACCACGTGGATTCGCACCGCTCAGTCGGCCTGGCGATTAGCGCGTACAACAAGCCGGGAGCGCTGATCCACAAATTTCACAGCACCGTCAGCATGATTCGCACCATCGAGATGCTGCTGGGAATCGCGCCTATGAACCAACTCGATGCTTCGGCGATCCCGATGGATATTTTCCAGGAGACGCCGGACTTGACGCCATACAAAGCGGTTTTGCCGACGATTGCCGCGGATAACTTCATGACCCACAAGCCGAAGGACAAAGCCACGGCCGAGTGGATGAAAAAATCCAACCGGCAAAACTTCGCGCATGCGGACATGGCCGACCCAAAAGTCTTGAACGCGGTGATCTGGTTCGCCTGCACGGGAAGCGGATCGAACATTCCGCAAACGGCCCGATTGCCTGCGTATCAAGCGCTGCGGCTTGGAATCGCCAAAGTCGATGACGACGAAAGCGTCTCCAAAAAAGACGACGATGATTGAAATCGGAGTCGCGAGTTAAGCATTCACCTCCAAGACTTCAGCGAAAAAGCAGCGAAGTAAATTCCGTCAGGTTGCGCCGCCAGACCATCCAGGTGTGTGCGCCGGGCGTCTCGATGTCCACGTGCTTGATATTTTTGGTCGCCAGCCATGCGCGGATCCTGCGATTGACATCGATCAAGCGGTCGTCGGTCCCACACGCAATCCAAAGCAGATGCAAATTCTCGGTGGCCTTGGAGTTCAGCGCCGGGAAGTCCTTGTCAAAATCGTCGGACAAACCCCCGGAACTGAAAGCGCCGATCCAGGCAAACTTGTCCAGCGTATTCAGGCCCGTCAGCAACGATTCGGAGCCGCCCATGGAGAGTCCCGCGATGGCGCGGGAGTTGCGGTCCTTGATCACGGGATAGGCTGCTTCCACGCGCGGGATGACTTCGGTGAGCAGTGCTTCGCGGAATTTATCGAAGTTGCGATCCGTGAGCGCGCGATCGCGAAACGCTGCAAAGCCCGCAGCAAGAACTTCCGGCGCGCCGTAACCCAGCGGCATAACCACCAGCATGGGCTTGGCTTTGCCCTGCGCAATCAGATTGTCCAGGATCACGTTGGCGCGGCCCACTGCCGTCCAGGCGCTCGCATCGTCGCTGAATCCGTGCAACAGATAGAGGACGGGATACGTTTGCTTTCCGCGCGGGTCGTAGCCCGGCGGTGTGTAAACGTAGTAGCTGCGGTCGTCGCCCACCACACCGGACTTGTAAAAATGATGGTGAATTTCGCCATGGGGCACTGCGCCGGTCTCCCAGGAAAGCGAAGCCGGTCCCGGCACGTGCAAAGCGCTCGATCGGTACAGGAAGTTAGGGACTAGGGCGTGATTGGAAGGATCGACCAGGCCCACACCATCGGCGATGAAGGAGTACCCGTAGTAGTCGGGCGCGAGCGGCTCGGTGGTGACGCTCCAAACGCCCTGATCGTCTTTCAGCATGGGAATAGGATTAGGCACGCCTTCGAGCCTGAGGGCGACTTCCTTGTCGTTGGGAGCGCGGAAGCGGAACGTGACGCCTTTATCGGCGTGGACTTCGGGAGAAATCAGCGGCGGCGGAGGTGCTGGCGTCTGCGCCGGAGTTGTAGTGGCCAGGAAAGCCCCGAGCAAGACGCTCATGGACAGGATGGCAAGCACAAAGCATGTTCGTTTCATGATTCCTCTCATTTCCCACCGATGGAGCGCTCTCTCATCGAAGCCTCGACTTCCGAGCGCCCGCGCCGAGGGATGATACAACAGGCCGCGCTCGGAAGCGCGGGAGTGATTCGTGACCCCGACAAGGTCGGGGCGGGCCGGTGACTGGTGGAACGGAGATCGCCGGTGCTGGACCGGAGCGTTTGAAGGCTTGCGGGGTACCCCCACCCCCGGTTGTTTTTGGCAAAGAGTGTGGAATCGCTTGAAAAGAAAAGGGTTGTGATTTTTGTGTGCGCAAAAGAGTGCGCAAGAATGTGAAAAGAAAGGGGATAGACCGGGGCGAGTTGGAAGGTTGGCAGGTTTGAAGGTTGAAATGTTGAAGACCCCCATACCCCCACATGAAAATGGAAGGTTATCAAAGGAAAGGAGTTGCGCGAGGGGCATTTCATAAGTAGTTGAAAAGAAAAGTAGATGCGCGACGGGATTTTGAACGTCCCTGGTCGCGAATGTTCGAGGCAGCCCCTGGCCCCCTATGTTTTTGTAACGATATGATACGACAGAGTTTAAGCGGTGGGGGTCGGCAAAGGGTATGATTCTATGGGAGTTAGAGGATCGGTGGCGAGGAGCAGGAGCTAGGCTAGGGAAGAAACGGAAAGATCGGCGAGGATGGTGAGTGACAAACACAAGGAACTGTAGCATGGAACGAGAGTCTGTGTCAAGTAATTATTGAGGTATCATTCGAACGGAGCCGTAAGACGTTGAAATGTCCCGGTTTAGGCGACCGGGATCCCCACTGCAGATTTGCAGGTTACAGGTCCCGAAGTTGCATCCGGGATCCAAACTGCGGATTTGAAGGTTGAAGTTTAGGAATGGGGGTGCGGGGCGGGAAAGCGGAAAATATTGAAAAGAGAGAGTCAAGGAAGAAGGTCGAGGAAAAATCAAAAGCCCAACCCTCAAAACCCGAGCGTTGGGCACCTAGAGAAACATACACCGAATTCTTAATAAATGGTGTACGCTTACGACATGGGCAGAACGAACATTGAGATTGACGAGAGTCTGGTTCGCAAAGCGCGCAAGCTGACGCGGCTTAAGACGAAGCGCGAAATCGTGGACGCGGCGCTGGAGCTGCTGGTGCGCTCGGAGAGCCGGAAGGGCGTGCTTCGCCACTATGGAACGGGGATCTGGAAGGGTGACTTGAAAGCGATGCGGAGGAACCGCGGTTGATCCTGGTGGACAGTTCGGTGTGGATCGATTTCTTCAGTTCCGCTCCGGGGCGCGCAGGAGATGAGTTGCGGCGAATGATCAGTGACGCCGAACCTTTTGCGCTGACGGGGGTGGTTGTCACTGAGATACTTCAGGGCCTCACCCGGGATGCCAGCCGGATCGAGCACTATCTTTCCCAGTGGGAGATGCTCGAACCCCGTGGCTTTCGGACCTACCGAGAAGCGGCGGCGATTTTCCGGCTGGGGCGCGCCAAGGGTGTGAGCCTGACAACCATTGATGCACTCATTGCGGCGATTGCGCTGGAGCATCGCGCCAGCGTGTTCACTCTCGACAAGGATTTTTCTCGAATCGCGCGCTTGACAAGGCTACGGCTGTATCCCGGGGTGTGAAAACGAAAGAGTCAAAAACCGCACCCTTTGAAAAACCAAACTCCAAAGGGTTGCGGCACCCAGATTCGTCCTAGCATTTTATGTCTGCGCCACCCGCCAGCCTTAGTCGGTTCCCTAATAATGGCAAAAATCGCAGGACTATCCGTGAATTTGAAACCTGAACTAGAAGAAGGCTATATCGAATTGCTTGTTTCATCGAATCCTTCACCGCAGAATTGATTGCGTTGCGAACCGCAGTCCAATACTAGACATTCAAGAGACCGATGCGCCGTGAAGCTTTGTAACCAAAGACAGACCTGTCCGATCCGAGCGTCAGGCGGGTTGCTCGGACTGGCGAATCACGTTTCCTCCTGGCGGGTGGCGGGGATATTGCGTTGCAGCGAATCAAAGTAGCGCTGCGATTTCTCTCGCACCTGCTCTTCGCTCTGGCCTTGATCGTAAGCGGGGGAAATGAGCGGCATGGCTTCGTCGATCTTGACCAGCACAAATGACCTAATCTTAGTGCGGCTTTCGTCGAGATTTCGCTCGGCTCGATAGAAATCCAGTATTCGTTCGAACAAGGCTCCCTCAGTGAGGACCGAGGCGATGCCCTTGAAGCGGTAGCCCTTACGCACGAACGGATCGACCACATTGATTTCCGTCGACGGATTGCGCCTTAGATTTGAGACCGTAGCGGGGGAGCGGATATCAGCAAAGACGATGTGATCATCGTCCCATACTGCGGTCGTTCCTTTGGGCGACAAGTTGGGAGTACCGTCCGGACATACCGTCGCGACGAAGCCGAGCCGCTGCTCGTTGACCACGCGCTTCATGTCTTCGGTCAAAATTCCCACCGCAACCTCGAAAGATAAGGATTAGCCGTCAGCCGGGTTCCTGGTAAAGAACGATTACGTTTCTTCCTGGATCGCGGAACCTCGCCGTGATCTCGGGAGCGTCCGCGCCGATCGATTGCACGATCTCGCCCCCATGGGCGACAACCGCGTCAATGGTCGCGGCCACGCTGTCCACTATGATGTAAGACAGGAACTCGGGCTAGGCTTTGGGCCAGCGGAGGTGGATTTCGCCGAGGCGGGTGATGGAGGCGACGAAGGGTGGCTTGAGTTTGTGGCAGAGACGACGCATCTTGGGAAGAGCGAGTTCGAGTGCCGCGGCCATGTCCTGACCGGACATGTTGCCGGATGTAAAGACAAACTCGCGGACGGCGTATTCTTCGAGAGCGTGCTTTTCGAGGAAGTTGTAGCGGATGCGTTTGTCTGCGGTCAGCAGGACCCAGCCGTTCAAACCTACCAGGGGCAACCAAGTCTCATCGACAATTCCCCGAGGAAACCGAGCGAGATGCCGCTCAAATCGGACGTCGAGTCTTGTCAGGGTTTCGAGAATTGCGAGAGAATTACAGAGATTTTCGTCGAGATAGAGGACAAGATCATCAGGCGGCAAAGGGGAGGGGGAGCGCACCTTCCCATCGGATGGATTCTTCGATTTGCTGCGGCGTGCAGCCATATTCTTCGGCCAAGCTAAGGATGGACTCCCTAGCGTTGAACCGCGAGGCGATTATAGCAGTGGAGATACCCGTTCCCGCGATAACGGGTTTACCAAATCCGACCATCGGATTAATTTCTATGATCTTTGGCTCTGCGGGACGGGGCTCGAGGACGAATGGAAAAAAACGGAAGAGACCCTTGGAGTCGGTTTCCACTCTCTCCAGGTGCATGCGGTAAAAATCCAGGCTCAGCTGGTCCTGTTGCCGGGAAACATTGACGATCTTCCCCATGCGCTCAATGAATAGGTCCTTACGATCTGTCAAGAACACTTCGCTGACGAGAGGATGTTGCTGCGGGTATTGCTCGCTCAGTTTTCGGAGCGCACTGCGAACCTTTGGGAGCCTCAGGTTGTAAATCTTGCGCATTCCGGCAAGCGCGTGGCACTCGAGAAGATTCAAGAAAGAGAGACGAGTCGGGGCGCTCTCCACAGGCTGAATGATGGGAGACTGCTTGCCAAATCCGGTAAGCCAGTAACGAAGCGTGGTGTAAGGAATCTTGAGATAGACGGCGGCCTCGGAAAGACCGTAGGAAGGTTCTTCGTAGAGTTTGTTGTAGCGCGTGGTCATCGCGTGGACACCTCGCGGACACCGTCCTGACTCTGACGGTCTCCATCTATACTACCATTTGGCTAGTTTTTACAGGTCTCTCTGTTGCCGGACTTGTTTAAAGACACTTCTATGGTGTCCCACGCATTGCGATAACTTCAAGCCACGAGATTTTTTTTGGCTTCGCGGGCGGGGTCTTTGGCAGACCTCCTGGTGTCACATGCTTGGAACCTGCCTCAGATAACCAGAAACAGACCTGTCCTACGCGAGCCAGGCGGGATTCTGGTACAGGCCGATCACGTTTTCTGCCGGATCGCGGAACCTCGCCGTGATCTCGGGCGCGTCTGCGCCGATCGGCTGCACGATCTCGCCTCCATGGGCTACCACCGCGTCAATGCTCGCGGACACGCTGTCAACCATGATGTAAAAGAGGAGCCCGGGCTTTGCTGCGGGCGGGCGTCCGAGCACCCAGGTGCCGCTCACTTCGCCGGTCGTATCGTCAAAAGCAGTGCCGCCATCGCCGCGTTTCCGGATGGTCCAGCCGAAGACCTGCTTGTAGAACTCGTCCGACCGCGTAATGTCGGTGGCGGGCATCTCGATGTAACAGATTTTTCCATTTGCAAGGGTGGGAGACATTGGCATTCCTTCTACGGCGCCGCCATTCTAGCAGTTCGCAAATTGAATTCAATTCCGTAGCGTGTGTGGTGAAGGCGAGGGATAGAGAAGAAAGGAGAAGAGAGATTTCTCACATCCGCGGGGCGACCCTTCGCAGGAGCGAAGGGTAAGAAAAAATCGCCCCGCTCCGTTCGAAATGACGGGTGAAAGAGGGGCGGCGAGGAAAGAGAAGCGAAGAGAGATTTCTCCGCGCCGAATACGCGTGGAGAGGAAGCGGTCTCACGTTCGTTCGAAATGACGGGTGAGAGAGTGGCGGCCCGCCTCGGAAGGCGGGCCCTACAACGGCGAGCGGGAAGAACGATGCCGGGCTTCCCGACCCCGACCAATATCGTCGGGGGAAACGCCAATCGTCGGGACCCCCACAAACCGGGGGAAAGCCCGGCGCTACAAATGCAAATTCGAGGAGCGGGCACAGCGGTGCTGCGCCCCTACAAGGAAAGAAAATTAGACGGCGGTGAGGAGAGTGGCGTCGGGGGTGACGAAGCCGTAGGCCATGCGAGGGGTGTTGAAGGCGAAGCCGGGATTGCCGTGGCGGTCGAGGAGGATGAGGCCGCCGGTAGCGTGAGTGCGTTTGGCGAGGAGATGGACGGCTTCGCGGGCGGCGAGATCGGCGGTGGAGGTTCCGCAAGAAATGTTGGTGGGCGTATCCACGCACGTTGCGGGGTGGCGAAGAAAATCGACGGCGGATTTGGCCATGACGACTTTCATGATGGCTTCGCCGTAGCCGGTGCAGGAGACGCCGCCGGCGTCGGAGTCGGCGTAGCAGCCGCAGCCGATGAGCGGTGAATCGCCGACGCGGCCGGGGAGTTTGCAACAAGTGCCGCCGGTGGAAGTGGCGGCGAAGAGATTGCCGTTGGCGTCGAGGGCGACGGCGCCGACGGTTCCCTGTTCGTGGCCACGGTGATGCTCGGCGGCGTGTTTGTCGGCGTTGCATTTCATCCAAGCTTCGTGCTCGGCTTCGCTGACCAGTTCTTCGGGTTGGCAGAGCTTAATTTCGTGTTCTTTGGCGAAGCGCTCGGCGCCTTCAGAGACGAGCATCATGTGCGGGCAAT
>JBGQDD010000020.1:0-15156 GCA_041495665.1 Candidatus Acidiferrum sp. | reverse complement strand
GCCAAAGGCAGCGCCCTCGTCGGCGACGTTCATCCCGATGCCATCAACACTGCCGGAGCGCTCACGCCCGTGCCCGGTGGCGTCGGCCCCATGACCATCACCATGCTCATGAGCAACACGGTGAAAGCTGCGCGCCTCCGCCGCGCCTCACCCAAATTTTCCGCAACGCAATCGACCGCCTCGGCGCGGTAATCGGAAAAAAATGCTCCGACTCGGACTCACCGGCGGCATCGCCAGCGGCAAGAGCGCCGTCGCCGCCATGCTGCGCGAAATGGGCTTCGCCGTCCTCGACGCCGACTCCCTGGCCCACAAACTCATCGAGCCCGGCCAGCCGGCCTATGACGAGGTCCTCCAGGAATTCGGGCAGGCGGTGCTCGCCCCCGGTGGCCGCGTTGACCGTGCAAAACTCAGTGCCATTGTCTTCGCCGACCGCGCCAAACTCGACCGCCTCAACGCCATCGTCCATCCTCGCGTTGCGGAAGTCATCTTTAGCCAATTCGAGGTGTGGAGGCGCGCCGGAATCCGCGACGCGGTCTTCGTCGAAGCCGCGCTGCTGATCGAATCCGGCATTCACAAGAATCTCGATGGCCTCGTGGTCGCCTGGTGCGAGCCTCAACAGCAGCTCGAGCGCCTCCTCGCGCGTGGCCTCAGCGAAACCGAAGCCCATCGCCGCATCGCCGCCCAGCTTCCCGTCGAGGGCAAACTACTTGTAGCCACCGAGAAAATCGACTGTTCCGGCTCCCTCGAGGAAACTCGCCGTCAGGTCGAAGCTCTCGCCGCCAAGCTCCGTCGCAGTCAGACAGCGCGGTGACCCGCATCGAGATTTTCCATATACTATTGGCATCGAGTGGATCAGAAGGGACGACACCCATGACCGCAGTAAATATCTCCAACCGCGCTCGCATCGTTCTTGCCGCGCTGGTGCTCATCCTCGGCGCCTACTGGGCCGGCGCGCGATTCGGCCCCCGCCAACCCACCAAGGTGGAGGCCTTGCCTCTCGGCGGTTCGAGTTCTCTCACTGCGAACGCGCTGCGCGATGCTACCTTGACCGACGATGAATCCATCAACGTACGCATCTACCGCCAAGCCTCCCCAGCCGTGGCCAATATTCTCACCAAGGCCACGGAATATGATTTCTTCATGGACCCTGTGCCCGTCGAAGGCGCCGGCTCCGGTTTCGTAATTGATGCCCGCGGCTACATCCTCACCAACTATCACGTCGTGGAAGGCGCGCAGTCCATCGAAGTTGTGCTCGGCGATCAATCCCGCTACCCGGCAAAATTCATCGGCGCCGACCAGCGCAATGATGTCGCTCTCTTGAAAATCGATCCCAAGGGAAAGCCTCTCGCCGCGTTGCCGCTCGGAGATTCCGGAACGCTTCAGGTAGGCCAAAAAGTCCTCGCCATCGGCAATCCCTTCGGCTTTCAGTCCACGCTCACTACCGGCGTTGTCAGCGCCCTCGGCCGCACCGTGCAGACCAGCCAGACCACTTTCATTGACGAAGCCATTCAGACCGATGCCGCCATCAACCGCGGCAATTCCGGCGGGCCACTCATCAATACGCACGGCGAAGTAATTGGCATCAACTCCGCGATTTACACGCCCAGCGGCACCACCGCAGGCATCGGCTTTGCCATCCCCATCAGCACCGCGAAAAATATCGCCAGCGATCTCATGACCGACGGCCGCGTGCATCGCGCTTTTCTCGGCGTGGAAACGCTGGCTGTCAACGGTTGGCTCAGCGAAGCGCTGGATTTGCCCGTCAAGGAAGGCCTGCTAGTGGAGAGAGCCACGAAGGGCGGGCCCGCCGCTGCCGCCGGTATCCTGGGTGGCAATCGTGTTGCCGAAGCTGGCATGCGCAGAATCGCCATCGGCGGGGACGTCATCGTGGCCATCGACAGCCAGAAAGTCGCCAGTCAACTCGACGTCAACCTCGCCCTCAACCACAAGCGTCCCGGCGACAACATCACCGTCACTGTCTATCGTGGCGGCAAGAAGATGGACATCCCCGTCAAGCTCGCCGAACGCACCGGCAACTAGGTCATAAAACGAGTATTTTTTATCGCGCGTAAGTTAGTTCTTGAGTCTTCCTTACTGACCAGCCTGCTTCCAAGGAGTTTAGTCATGACCAGATTTGGTTTCTTTACGACGATAGTGTTTACAATAGCGGCCGCTACTGGATGCAGCGCGCAGAGGAAAGTGAACCTTGCTGCTGAGGAAGCAGCCATTCGTACGACCGATGCCAACTGGCTTGCCGCAGCGACTGCGCGTGACCTCGAGCGCGTGCTGCCATTTTGGGCCGATGACGCCACCATCCTCCCGCCGGGTGCGCCCACAATCGCCGGCAAGGAGGCGATCCGCCAATACGTTTCCGGGGCGTTTGCCACGCCGGGGTTTTCGATCACCTGGAAGACAGAAAAGGTTGAGGTATCCCTATCGGGCGACTTGGCTTACTCCACCGGAACCGACCGGATTTCCGTAACCACTCACGATGGAAAGTCTGTGACGGAAGAAAACAGGGGAGTGGTCATTTGGAAAAAACAGCCGGATGGCTCCTGGAAGTGCATCCTGGACGTGATAAGTCCAGCCGCGCCGCCAAACACAAAATAGCTGCTCGGTTTACGCGGAAAATTCCGCCCGGTATTTCTGCCGCTCGGCATCGCTAAGCAAATACCAACTCTCCGCAATGTCCCGCACGCGTTCCAACTCCCGCTGCATTTCGGCGTGCTTCGCTTCCATCACTTCTGAATTCGCATCCTTCGGCACATAAATCGGCGGCGCAAACAGCATGAGCGTGCGCGAAAACGGTTTCGGCATCAAAAACTGGTCCCACGTTTTCTCAAACGTCTTCCCGCTCTCAACCCCAACATGAAAAACCAGGATCGGGCAGCCCGTTTTCCGCGCCAACATCACGGGTCCCGGCTTTGCGACGTACCGTGGTCCGCGCGGCCCGTCAATCGTAAACGCGCAATCGAGGCCTTCCTCCAGTCGCCGCGCCATTACCGCGAGCCCGCGCAATCCCCCGCGCGTAGAGCTCCCTTGCGCCGTTCCAAATCCCAGCCACTCGATCACTTTGCGCGTCCATTGCCCGTCGAAAGCCGTCGTATTCATCACCACCACGCCGCGATTCCGCCCCCACCACGCCACCGGAACAATCACCCGGTGCCAGAAGGCCCAGATGCATTGCTTCTTCGCCGCGTACACCCGCTCCGCCTGCTGCCAGCCCAGCACTTCGTAACGAAGCGTCGGACCCAGCGTTCGAATCACGCTGCACACCACCGCGGCGATGATCGGAATCTGCACGCGCCGCGACCACGGCAAATCCGGCAGCCGGGTGTCGTAATGCACATTCACAGGTTCCTCGCCTGATTTCTTCGTGTCCTCGGCGGCTGCGTCTGGTGTCGTCATCATCCTCTACGTGCGGCCGCACAGCCGCCGACGTATAGTATAGGCGAGACTTTCTGCCTCCGTGACTGGGAGCTGCACCGAGTGACGGCCTTCTCCAATCCGATCGCATCCTGGCGCCGCGCCGCTGTTCCGGCGGCCTGCGTGGCCATCCTCTGCGCTGCGCTGATCGCCGCAGCCGCTGCGCGCCCCGATGAACCGCCTTCCGACTCCGTAGGTGTCATCGACGGCGAAGCCATCAGCGTCACCGGACCCATGAGCGTCGAGGTCGTCCACGGCCAGGTGAAAACCGTCCTGCGCAGCGGCAGTGACGTGCGCGTCAAGTCCGGCGCCGCGCGCATCGATCTTGTCGAAGGCGGCCAGATCAGCATTTGCGGTCCCGCGCATCTGTCGGTCCTCAAGTCCGGAGGTTCGCTGACCATCGCCCTCGATACCGGCACGATTCACGTGCGCGTCGAGCGTGAGCTTGCCCTGACCGTCTACACTCCCCAAATCCAGGCACAAACCGTCTCCATCGGTGACGGGCCGCGGGACGCCCTCGTTGGTTTCGACGTCTCCGGCGCCATGTGCATCCGCGCCAATCGCGGCGCCATCCGTGTCGAACAGCAGTTGACCGGGCAGAGTATTCTCATTCCTCAAGCCGGCGATGTTCTCATCCAGAACGGGCAATTGGAAAACCTTCGCAACAGCGCCGGCCACTGTGCTTGCGAACTACAAGCCGCAAAAGCAACTCCGCCGCCGCAGCCCGAAGTCGGCCAGCTCGCCACCGCCGAGGAAGCGCGCAAGAAAGCACCCGACGCCAGGCCAAACGCGCCGCTCACGACCGTCGAAACGCTCCCCACCAAGGAAGAGCCCGTCTATCAAGTTTTTATGCCGCCGCTGATCTACGACGCCAACGCCAAGGTCCAGCCACAGATCGATCCGAGGATGATCGTTCTGGTGCGCCGCGTGCGCGTGCGGCCCACGCTGATTTTCCAAGGCCGCGTGGAAGGCGTGGCCGTAGCTGCTGTTACGCCAGCGCCGCCGTCCGCCGCAGCAAATACTCCGAAGCCGGCTGCCCCCGCCAGCGCTTCCTTCTCCGATCGCGTGCGCAACTTCGTCCGCAAATTGTGGCCCAGCAGCTCCTGACCGAGGTTTCACAGGGCTTGTTGAGTTTTCACCACAGGCAGAGTAAACAGCCCCGTTATCCTGAGCCGATCCGATGAGGGTTGCTAACCACGGTGCCCTGTAGGGCCCGCCTTCTGAGGCGGGCCGCTATCTTCCCCTGGTCACACTCCGTCGATCTTGGTCGCTCGATCCACCCTATTTCCATTGTTGCCTGCCTGCTTTACCCACAACCCCAAGCCACTGCCCGATAGAACAGCCGGACACTTACCCCTGCGTAATCTTCCTGCGCCAAGGAATCCGTGATACTTTTTTCTACGGGGAAGCCCTCTTTCGCGCGACCGCTTCCTGGCATCGTTGCCGCATTTCAGAATCATCCAAAGGGGATCCACGTGAGGCCAGCTCTTGGGAACCGCGTCCTGCCTGCATTTTCCTATGCCGTTTTCTTCTCTCTATGTCTGGTTCTTGGATTGACCGGCTGCGGTTCCTCCTCCGCTCCCCCGCCGGACACCACGCCGCCCTCTGCGCCCGCTGGCTTGACCGTAACGGCTGTCTCCACCAGTCAAATCAATCTTTCCTGGACCGCTTCAACCGACAACGTCGGCGTAACCGGCTACAAAGTGGAACGCTGTCAGGTCGCAGCCTGCTCGAATTTCGCGCAAATCGCCACGCCTTCGGGCACGACCTTCAATGACACCGGCTTGGCAGGTTCAACTTCCTACTCTTATCGCGTCCGCGCCACTGACGCCGCCGCGAATCTCAGCACTTTTTCCAACACGGGAACCGCCACAACGGCGACGGGAACGATCAGCGTGCTGATCACGCCGGTGCGCGGCGGGGCAACATTCACGCAATCCATCGCTTTCACAGCTTCGTTACAAAATGATGTGAGTTCAGCAGGTGTGACGTGGACCTCGTCTGCTGGATCCTTCAGCAGCACGGCTGCCACGACCGCAACCTATGTCGCCCCAAGCTCTGCCGGCAACGTTTCCGTCACGGCGACAAGTGTTGCGGACTCGTCGAAGAGGGCGTCGGCAACCTTGGCCGTCACCGATCTAACCGGTGTCACCACCTATCACAACGATCTCTCTCGCGACGGCGCCAATACGCACGAATTCGCTCTGACAACGTCGAATGTTAAGACGGCTACTTTCGGCAAGCGCTTCTCGTGCACGGTGGACGGCGCTATCTACGCGCAGCCACTCTGGGTGGCCAATTTGACGGTTGGCGGTGCCAAGCACAACGTCGTTATCGTCGCCACCATGCATGAAAGTGTCTACGCATTCGACGCGGACGCCAGTCCATGCTCCACCCTCTGGCACGTCAATCTTGTTGACATAGCTCATGGCGGCACCGCCGGTGAGACTTCGGTTCCCTCGGGTCACATTGGCGGGCTTGTGGGAAACGGTTTCGGCGATATCGAATCGGAAGTAGGCATCACCGGCACACCGGTCATTGATCCGGCCACGAGCACTCTGTATGTAGTCAGCAAGTCCGTGAACGCCGCTACACAATTCTTCCAGCGGCTCCATGCCCTTGACATGACAACGGGCAATGAAAAATTGAACAGCAATAAACCTGTCCTAATTTCCGCATCGGTGCCCGGGAACGCTCCCGACGCTTCTCCCAGCGGCCAGGTCGCGTTTGATCCGCTCAATGAACATCAGCGTCCGGGCCTCGCTCTCGTAAACGGAGTCGTCTATGTTGCGTGGGCTGCGCACGAGGACCACGATCCTTATCACGGCTGGGTCATCGGTTGCAACGCGAGCACTCTTGCGCAGGTCCCTAACGCCGTGTTCAACACGACACCCAATACGGTCAACGGCGCTACTTATGCTCGCGGTGGCATTTGGATGGGTGGAGGCGCGCCCGCGGCCGATGCCAGCAACAATCTCTACTTCATCACCGGGAACGGCACTTACGACGGCCTGAACAATTTTGGCGACAGTATCCTGCGTCTTAGCACGGCGGGAGGCCTCGCCGCGACGGATTGGTTTACGCCAAATGACCAGGCGATTCTCGATCAAAATGACACGGACTTAGGCTCCGGCGCTTCCACGATTTTGGTGGACCTACCCTTGGCCCCAGTTCATCAGTTGCTGATCGGTGGAGGAAAGGAAGGCACGCTTTACCTGTTGGACCGCACAAACCTGGGACATTTCACGCCGACCAACAGCGGAGTTGTTCAGAGTTTTCCGGCCAGCAACGGAATATTTGCCACACCAGCCTTCTGGCAAAACAAGCTCTACTACGCCGCCGACGGCGACACCCTAAAATTGTTTACACTTGATCCCACTTTAGGCTTGTTCACGCCGATTGCTGGTCCCTCGGCTTCTTCACATTCCAGCAATTCCTTCGGCTTTCCTGGCTCCACGCCCTCGGTATCCGCCGCTGGAACTGTCAGCGGCATCGTATGGGCGCTCGACAATAGCCAGTACGGCTTCCCTGCTGGGTCTAACGGGGCCGCCGTGCTTCATGCCTATGACGCCACTAACTTGAATACCGAACTCTGGAACAGCTCACAGGTCGTCGGAGATAAGGCCGGAAACGCCGTCAAGTTCACGGTGCCCACGGTCGCCAACGGCAAGGTCTACATCGGCACGCGCACCGAACTCGACGTTTACGGCCTGAAGCCCAACTAGCGCCGGCTCACTTTTCTCTTCTCTTGACAGTCCGCTGCTTTTCTGGTAATCTGGATGTTAGGTATATCTGCCGTTAATCCCGTAACCTCGGTCCAGCGCCCATCCCCCGCTGCAAACAGGCAAGACAGTTGCACAATTTTGGTGCATCGTAAGTCCCTTTAGAATGAACACTTGCAAAAGTGTATCAAAACAAAGGACTTTAACCCCCTTTAGAATGAACACTTATGAAAAACAGGCCGGGTGGGGGGGGTATCGTTAACTAGGCCGCCTTCCTTACACCGCCTGAGCAGATTCCCTCGCGCACAAGGGAATTCATTCCTTCAGAGTGAAAACTAGGAATTTGGAACCATCTGACTCGCCGGTTCATCTGTCGGAGAAAAGAGCTGTGCGAGAAGGGGCTTGCTACATCCCCTCGTAATTGGGCCCGCCGCCGCCCTCCGGCACCACCCAATCAATAATCTGGTAGGGGTCGGCGATATCGCACGTCTTGCAATGCACGCAATTCGCCGCGCTGATTTTCAGCTTCACGCCGCCGCTGGTTTCCTTGGCCATCTCGTACACCGCAGCAGGGCAGAAATACTGGCAGGGATTCCCATATTCCTCGACGCATTTCGTCGCGCAGATGTTCGTGTCCGCCACGCGAAGATGGCACGGCTGATCTTCCTCATGCCGCGTCCCGGAGTGATACACGTCCGTCAGCCGGTCAAACGTCAGCTTGCCATCGCCCTTGAATCTTTCAGGAGCCGCCCGCCCGTTGATCTTCTTGTACGCCTCATGCCCTGCGTGCGCCCGCATGGGATCGATCAGCCCGCGACCGCCGGTAATCTGCTGGAACGCCGTGTGAAAGAATCCCCCGAGCATTCCATGCTGAAACGACTGGTGAAAATTCCGCACCTGCCACAGCTCTTTCTTGATGTAGCTTTGCTCGACCTTTTTCGGAAAGGCGCTCAACGTTTTCGATGAGGTGTCGCCCGCCTTCAGCGCATCGAAAATCGTTTCCGCGGCCAGCATCCCGCTCTTCATCGCCAGGTGAATGCCCTTCAGCCGCTGCGAATCCAGAAAACTTCCCGAGTCCCCGATGATCAGTCCGCCATCCACGTAAGTCCGCGGCATCGCGTACCATCCGCCGTAGGGCAGCGACTTCGCGCCATACCGCACCAGCTTTCCGCCGTCGAGGAGTTTCTTGAGGAACGGATGCGTCTTCCACTTCTGAAACGTTTCGTGAGGATCGAACTGCGGGTCCGCATATTCCAGCGCCAGCACCAGTCCGATGGATACGCGATTGTTCGATAACCCGTAGATCCAGCCGCCGCCGTACATGTCCGTCGAAACCGGCCAGCCCAGCGTGTGCGCCACGTAGCCCGGCGCGATGCGCCCCGGCTGCACGTCCCACAATTCCTTGATGCCGATCCCGTAGCTCTGCGGATTGATGTTGTCGAGCTTTTTCTTCTCCACTAGCTTTTTCGTCAACGACCCGCGCGTGCCTTCGGCCAGCACCGTAACTTTCGCGCGCAATTCGTAGCCCGGGGTGTAGTTGTCTTTCGGCTTGCCGTTCTTGTCGACACCTTTGTCTTCGGTGATGACGCCCGCGATTCCTTCTCCTTCGTACACCAGCTCCGCCCCGCCGAATTCCTTGAAGACGTTTACGCCCGCCGCTTCCACCAGCCCGCCGAGCCACTTGGTCAATTTGCTGAGCGACACAACGTAATTGTCATGGTTCTTGAACGGCGGCGGCGTAATCGGAAATCGAAACGACGATCCTCGAGTAAAGAGCAGCGCCGCATCATCCGTCACTGGCGTATCCAGCGGTGCGCTCTTCTCGAAATCCGGCACCAACTCCGCCAGCGCCCTCGGATTCATGATCGCGCCCGAAAGCTGGTGCGCCCCAATCTCGCGCCCTTTCTCCAAAACGTAAATGTTCTCAGCAGAAAGCTGCGGCCCGCTCTTGCTCGAGACGCCGGTTTCGTTGTGCTTCTTGATGAGATTCGCCAGATGCAGCGCGCAAGCCAGCCCCGCCGGCCCCGCGCCCACGATCAACACGTCCGCTTCAAGTTGTTCACGTTGGACTTCAGCCATGAGATTTTTCGGCTTCTTCCTCGGCAATCATGGCGAACACAAGTTTCAATTCTTCAGCCGCTTCTTCTCGCGTATGCATGAGCGCGAAGCAGCCGGAAATCTCCTCGATTTCGGCGACCCAGGCGCCATCATCCTGCTGCCAATATATGGGAGTGAAATCTTCAAATTTCATGCGTAAGAAAATTATACGCCAAACGGATGTTCGAGCCGGTTACGAAGATTTGGATTTTTCCAGGGCTTCCGTGAGGGCGGGCATGATTTCGAAGATGTCGCCGACTACGCCGTAGTCCGCGATTTCAAAAATCGGAGCGTTCGCATCCTTGTTAATCGCCACGATGGTGCGCGCGCCTTTCATGCCGACCACATGCTGAATCGCGCCGCTGATGCCAAGCGCCAGGTACAGTTTCGGCGCGACTGTCTGGCCGGAGCTGCCGATCTGCCGCTCCATGGGGAGCCAGCCTTCATCGCAAATTGGGCGGGACGCCGCGATCTCGGCGCCCAGCGCTTTCGCGAGCGCTTCGGCTTGCGGAATATTTTCGGGAGCTTTGATGCCGCGCCCGATGGCCACGATGAGCGGCGCTTGCGTCAAATCCACCGCCGACTTCGCTTCCTTGAAGAGATCGAGCGGCTTGGTGCGAATCTGTTCCGCGCTCAACGACACGGCCACTGCATTTACCGGCGCTTTGCCCGAAGGGTGCGCCGTGAGCAAATCCGCGCGAAACGCTCCCGATTGGAATGACGCAAACCACGGCGCCGCTCCCGCAAACGTCACGTCGGCGGCGGTCTTTCCTTGAAACATCTGCCGCACGAACACCAACTTCCCGCTTTCGTTGCGGTAGCCGATGCAGTCTCCGATCATTCCTTTGCCGAGCATGGCCGCGAGCTTCGGCGCGAAGTCGCGCACCTGATAGGTGTGGGGAAATAAAACCAAATCCGGCTTGGCGCTTTCGATCACCTGCTTCAGCGCCACGCAAAACCCATCCGGCGTATAAGCTTCGAGCAAGTCGTGCTCGACGCTCAAAACTTCAGCGACGTTTTTCGCCGCCAGCTCGCCCGCGAAGGCCGCCACACTTTTCCCAATCACCAGCGCGCTCACCGCGCTCGAAGTATCCTTCGCGATTTGCTGCGCCGCCGCCAGAGTCTCAAAGCTCGCGTTGTTCCACTTTCCTTGCCGCAGCTCCGTGATGACAAGAATTTTCATGGCTAGATCACCCGCGCTTCAAACTTCAACTTTTCGACCAGCTTCGTCGCTACTTCCTTAGGCGTGCCGGTCAAGAACTCCGTTTTTTTGGTTTTCGTCGGCACGTAAATTTTTTCGATCTTTTGCGCCGCTTCGAAGGAAACACCGAGCGATTCTCGCGTCATCGGCGCGATCTCTTTCTTCTTCGCCGCCATGATGCCCTTCAGCGTGGCGTAGCGCACTTTGTTAATACCCGATTGAATCGAGAGTACCGCCGGCAGCGGGCACTCGATATTCTGAAACCATCCGGCCTCGAGTTCTCGCTTCAACTTCATCTTTCCGTCCGTGACCTCGATGGCCATGATGAGCGTCGCGTGCGGCAAATCCAGCAGCCCGGCTAGCAGCACGCCGGTTTGCCCGAAGCCGTGGTCGTCGCTCTGCAATCCGGTCAGCACCAAATCCGCTTTTTCTTTCTGAATCGCGGCGGCAAGCAATTTTGCGGAGCCCAGCGGATCGAGCTGCGCGAAATTGCCGTCCACAATGTGAATCCCTCGGTCCGCGCCCTTCGCGAGCGCTTCTTTGATGGTTTGCTTCACGCGCTCTGGGCCCATCGACAGCACAATCACTTCCCCGCCGTGCTTTTCCTTCAGCCGTAGGCCTTCTTCGAGCGCGTAGCTGTCCGGCTCGTTCATCTCGAAACCGATGTCCGATTCCTTGATCCAATTCCCGGCGATTGCCAGCGGCGCGTCCTTCGCGGGAACCTGTTTGATGCACACGATTATTTTCACGGAGTTCTTCCTTCTCTGAACCTAAATTCTATTTGCGACACACGCAGAAGGGGATGCTATTTGCCGGACCAACACTTGAAAATCAGCGCGGCGTTGGTGCCGCCAAAACCAAACGAATTCGAGAGCGCATACTCGACCGACGCTTTGCGCGCATGATTCGGTATGTAGTCCAGATCGCACTCGGGATCTGGATTTTCCAGATTGATCGTGGGCGGCAGAATCTGGTCGCGTAGCGCCAGCACGCTGATCCCCGCTTCCAGTCCGCCGGCCCCGCCCAGCAAATGCCCGGTCATGGACTTCGTCGAGCTTATGGGCACGCGTTTCGCTTTCTCTCCGAACAGCCTCTTGAGTGCGCGCGTCTCGATGACGTCACCGATCGGCGTTGAAGTGCCATGCGCATTCACGTAGCCGATGTCTTCCGGAGACAGCTTGGCATCTTTGATCGCCGCCCGCATCACTCGGAACGCGCCGTCGCCATTTTCGGCGGGCTGCGTGATGTGGTATGCATCGCCGGACATGCCGTAGCCGACGATTTCAGCGAGGATCGGCGCATTGCGCTTCTGCGCGTGCTCCAGCGATTCCAGGGTCAGAATCCCCGAGCCCTCGCCCACTACAAATCCGTCGCGCCCGGCATCCCACGGGCGGCTGGCGCGCGCGGGATCGTCATTGCGCGTCGAAAGCGCCTTCATGGCCGCAAATCCGCCCACGCCCATCGCGGTGATCGTGGCTTCCGTGCCGCCGCAAATCATCATCTCCGCAGCGCCGCGCTCGATAATCTTGAACGAATCGCCGATGGCATGCGCCGAAGCGGAGCACGCCGTCGCGGTGGCGGAATTCGGCCCGCGCGCGCCGTAACGAATCGAAATATGTCCCGAAGCCAGATTCACGATCGCAGAAGGAATAAAGAAAGGAGAAATCCTGCCTGGCCCGCCCTGCATCAGTTTGATGTGCTCGCGCTCGATGATATCGAACCCGCCGATGCCAGAGGAAATGTAGACGCCGACTTCATCCAGGTCCGAATCTTCCCGCTTCCAGCCCGACATCTTCACCGCAAAATCGGCGGCGGCCAGCGCCACCTGGATAAACCGGCCCATCTTTTTTAGTTCTTTTTTCTCGATCCACTGGAAGGGGTCGAAGTTCTTGATCTCGCCAGCGATTTTGCAGTCAAATCCTGTGGCATCGAAATGTGTAATCGGCCCGACGCCGCTCTTCCCGGCCAGGAGGTTCTTCCAGGTATCCTCCGTGCCGATGCCCAGCGCGCAGACTAGTCCAACACCCGTAACCACGACTCGGCGAGTCAACTTTCCAACGCTCCCTGTTGAGGTGATATTTCCGTGGCTTACTTACCTTTGGCGTGTTTGTCGATGTATTCGACGGCGTCCTTGACGGTGGTCATCTTTTCAGCGTCCTCGTCCGGCACTTCAATGCCGAAGGCCTCTTCGAACGCCATCACCAATTCCACCTGGTCGAGCGAATCCGCACCCAAGTCGTCCACGAACGAGGCCGTGGGCGTGACTTCCGCCTCATCCACACCGAGCTGCTCGATGATAATCTGTTTAACGCGTTCTTCTACGCTGGCCATTCCCATTCCTCCGCGATCTTTAATCGCCGTATCTATAGACTTCCGTCTTCTTATCCCAGGCTATCTTGCCTGCACTACGCGCGCGGAGTACAGCCGCGCCAAAATCGTTCATTTGGGCCCTTCAGAGCAACCTGCCCATTCTATTTACCCTGCCTCCCTAGGTCAACTTTTCTGCCGTCCAGACCCGTAGAGTTCCTCTGACAATCGTTTCTTTTCTTCAGCGATTAACTCTTTGTACTCAGGGCAAAGATCTTGGGCAAAGTTCTCTCAATCTCACCTTCGAGTCGCCATAAGGCGACTCTTTCGCCCGGATCCGGCTTGCTAAGAACAAAAGTGCTATCAGAATAGTCGCCGGGCACTTGATGGGTTTTGTTCCATTCATCGTGGCTTCGCGCCAAGTATTCAAAGATGACCAGCAGCGTCGCTCGCCGCATTTTGAACTCGACGAATTCAGCGTCCCTCATCTAAAACCTCCGCCGCGGCAATCTTATTGGGACTACGCCAAATACATCCCGCCGTTAACGTCCAATACGTGGCCGGTGATGTAGCCGGCTTCGTCGCTGGCGAGAAACACGATTGCCGCCGCCACGTCGCGCGGCGAACCCATACGGCCCAGGGGAATTCGCGTGTTCAGCTCTTCTTTCACCTTATCGGACAAAACGTCCGTCATGGGCGTCTTGATGAAGCCGGGCGCGACGGCGTTCACGGTGATATTCCGCGAAGCGATTTCGATTGCGATGGCCTTGGTCAGCCCAATTAGGCCGGCTTTTGCGGCCACGTAATTCGCTTGCCCGGCGTTACCCATCCTCGCGACGACTGATGCGATATTAATAATGCGTCCTGTGCGCGCGCGCATCATGGTCCCGAGGGCCTGCTGGATGCACAGGTGCGCGCCCGTCAAATTCGTTCGAATCACGGCTTCCCAATCGTCCTGCTTCATGCGCAGCGCCAAGCCATCGCGTGTGATTGCCGCGTTGTTCACCAAAATATCCAGACGTCCGAATTTTTCGAGTACTTGCTTGAAACCGGCTTTTACCTGCTCGGCGTCGGCTACGTCCATTTTCACGGCGAATGCTTCGCGGCCGGTCGCAGCAATTTCGGCAACCAGCGCCGCGAGTTTTTCTTCGTTGCGCGCGGCAACGGCGACCTTTGCGCCAGCTTCGGAGAGTGCTAGCGCGGTGTCACGGCCAATGCCTTGGGAGGCTCCGGTTACCAACGCGACTCTGTCTTTCAAACTGAACATTTGCATTAGCTCTGTAGCTCACCCCTTCAGGGGTGAGGTTGTACCCTTCGGCTTCATCGGCAGCCACGCGGCAGAAAAGCCTCAGGCCTGAAGGCCTGAGCTACAGCGGCGTCACGCGGCATCCGAACGCGCGCCGGCGATTTTCTCGACCGTGGCGGCCAAACTCTTCTCATCTTCCACGTTTAGCGTTGCCACGGAGCGTTCGATTTGGCGCAGCAAACCGCTCAGCACGCGCCCCGGGCCGACTTCCACAAAGGTGTTCACGCCCTCATCGATGAGCAGCCGCACCGATTCTTCCCAACGCACCGGCATGATGACCTGGCGGATCAGCGCTTCGCGGGCTTCGGCGCCGCTGGTGGTCGTGTCGGCGTCCACATTGGTCACCAGCGGCATCTGCAGATTTGAAAACTCGGCTTGCCGCAAATCTTTTTCCAGGCGTTCCTGCATCGGCGTCATCAGCGCCGAATGGAAGGGCGCGGAAACCGCCAAAATCACCGCGCGCTTCGCACCCGCCTGCGAGGCCAATTCGACCGCGCGCTTCACCGCGCCAGCGTGCCCGGAGATCACCGTCTGCTCCGGCGAATTCAAATTCGCCGCCGAACAAATTTCGCCTTCCGCGGCGCGCTTGCAGGCGTCCGCGACAATCGCATGGGACAAACCCATAATCGCGGCCATGGCGCCCACACCCGCAGGAACCGCATCCTGCATGTACGTCCCGCGCTTGCGCACCAACTGCACCGCATCGGCAAACTTCAGCGCGCCCGCCGCCACCAGCGCCGAATACTCGCCCAGGCTGTGCCCGGCCACGAAATCCGGCGTCAGGCCCTTCTCCGCCAGCACGCGGTACACGGCAACGGAGCACGTCAATATCGCCGGCTGGGTGTTGGCCGTCAGCTTGAGGTCTTCTTCCGTGCCTTCGAAGCACAGCTTCGAAATCGAGAAGCCCAGCGCCTTATCGGCCTCGTCAAAAACGGCCCTCGCTGCCGGATATTTTTCCGCCAGCTCTTTGCCCATACCCGGGTATTGCGAAGCTTGTCCCGGAAACACGAATGCGACTTTGCCCATCGTTAATCCTTCTCTTGCGCCATCACGCGATAACCGCGGCGGCGGAGAGCTCCTGTTCGATTTTCTCGTTC
>JBGQDD010000019.1:0-15409 GCA_041495665.1 Candidatus Acidiferrum sp. | reverse complement strand
CTGGGAGCCATGTTCTTCCGTCGGCGGATCCGGCGCGGTTCGGCGCTGGCGCTGGTCTTCGCGGGGTTCTGCACGGTGCTGGCGCTGCCGTCGCCGGCTTCGGCGACAGAGATCCGGAAAGGGGACAGCGTTACAGTTGCAAAAGACGAGACGATCAAGGGCGACACGTACCTGACCGGAGCGCGGATACGGGTCGAGGGCACGGTGGACGGAGACCTCATCGTTTTCTGCCAATCACTGGACATCAGCGGTCATGTGACCGGCGACGTCCTCACGTTTTCGCAGAGCGCGCGAATCACCGGGCAGGTGGACGGAAACGTCCGCGGCGCCAACAACAACCTGACGATCACAGGCACGATTGGAAAGAACGTGATGGCATTTGAGGAGACCTTTACATTGGATCCGAATGCAAAGATTGGGGGAAGCCTGACCAGCTTTGCCGCGAACCTCGGAGTAGAGGGGAGCGTTGGGCGAGACGCGCTCCTGCATTTCGCGCATGCCAGCCTGGCGGGAAAAATTGGAGGATCGGTGCGCGCCAAGGGTGACTCACTGGTGATCACTTCGACGGCGGTGATTGACGGGCCGGTGCGCTTCGAAGGACACAAGCAAGCGGAAGTGTCACCGTCGGCGAAATTGGCTTCACCTGTAGAGTTCAAGTATTTTGAAAAGAAAGCGAGTTACCGGGAGGGCCGCTATTACGTTTGGCAGGTGATCTGGGCGGCGGCGTTTATTTTGTTTGGGCTGGTGCTGTTCGCGTTGATGCCGAAGTTTTCGCAGGATGCGGTGAAATCGGCGGAGCAGTACGGTGCGAGCGCCGGGTTGGGCGTGCTGGTGCTGTTTGGCGTGCCGATCGCCGCGTGCATCGCGTGCATTACGGTGGTGGGCCTGTTTATTGGTGTCTCGACGCTCTTTGTCTGGTATGCGTCGCTCTATTTCGCGCAGGTCATTGTGGGCGCGGTAGTCGGGCAGTGGTTGATGGGCCGGACGAGCGAGCTTTGGCCGCTAATTGGGCGGATGTCCGTGGGGCTGGTGATCGTGCGGCTGTGCACGACGATTCCGCACGCGGGAGGTTGGGTGAAATTCGCCGCGATTCTCTGGGGTATCGGCGCGATTTCGCTGGCGCTTTACCGGCGCTTCCAGCCGGTGATCGCGCCGAACATGCCGTCCGCGCCGTACACGCCGCCGATGCCGCCGAATACGACCGTGGGTGGGGCGCAGCCGGCGTGAAAGGCAGTTGTAAGTATTTAGTGTTTAGCTGTTAGATGGATGAAAACCGGAAGTTGCGGGAAGTTATAAATTCGTAGAGGAAAACAAAACGGGCCGGTCTGAGAATCTCAGACCGGCCCGTTGCCTTTTGCGGAGGCGGAATTCGGATTTAGTGTTTGCGGACTTTGGCTGCGAGTAGAGGAATTGGGGCTGTAATGGGATTCAACACGAGGGCGCGAATGGAAACCGAATCGCCATTGGCAAGGTTGCCGAGCGCGCCTCCGTTTACGTTGTCAAGGATGGTTTGCGGAACATAGGTTTGAACCTGAGGGGTTGGACCGGAAGTCAAATAGGCTGGCAAGTTCTGGATGGTGAAGACAGTCCCAGTGACGGAAACCACGGTGCCGGTGAGATGGCTGGGACGCAGAATCAAATGATCAGTCACGACGTTGACGCCGGTTGTGAGGGTGGCGGACTTGACGTGGGCCAGAACGGTTTGGCCATCCACGATATCCGATGCGCTTAAGAAGCCCACCTGACTGGAAACCGGGAGATTGCTGGTTTCGATGGCGAAGGTCACGGCTGGGTCGAGCGTGAGATCGAGCGTTGTGGCGGAGCCAACGGGTTGCAATACTGCATTGGTGGTGACCTGGACTTTGTCCGAAACGACGAACAAGTAGTGGCCGGCAGGCGTGGAATTGAAGATGGTTCCCTCGATTTCGTCGACGCCAGGCAGATCAATAAAATCGACGTTGGTGAGCGAAAGCGAGCCATTCTGGGCGACGGTCGCATCCACACTCAGAGTTTGTCCCACGGCGATGCAGGCAAGATTGAAGTTGCCGCTGCAAGCGGTCGAGCCGCCGGGGGGAGCGTTGAAGGTGGTGCTGGAACCCGCGGTTGCCGTCAAGGTGGCGCCAGAGTTGGCTTGCAGGGTGATGTTGCTCCCGCTCTTGGTCGTGACGACGCCAAGAAAGGCTTCGATGGTGTCGAGTGTGTTAGAAGCTTGACCGATTCTGGGAAGAGTTAGAACCGTAAAGACATTCGGTTGCGTGAGGTCGATGCTGATCCCGTTCACGGCAGTAATAGCGTTGTTGAGGTTGAATTCGACTCCGAGCCCCACATTTTGACCGCTGGTGACCGTGAGACCCTGACCGCCGAGGGCTGTGACGAGATCCACGCTGATCTGGCCCTGAGCGGTGCCCGCTAGATGGCAAATCTGCAATGGAGCGCAACCGTTGATCGTTGCGTTCGAGGCGTTAGCCCAAACACTCGTCGGAGTATTGCCGGTCACAAAAAAGTTGAGTTTTGTATAGGTACCGGCGGGAATCTGAACGGTTCCAATGACGGTGGAATCGCTCTGCAGGCGTGTGATCTCGTACGTCGCAGCAGTAGTAGTGAAGTTGACATCCGCGCCGGTTTGCGGTGTCAGGCTGATCAAACTGATCGGCAAATTAAAATTGATGAAGGCTGTGTTGGTAGGCGGCGCATCGAGAAGAGTCAGGCTTAGGTTGGCGTTCCCGCCACAGTTGCCGCCAGGACAAACGACGGGCGTGTTCGGGCCGCTGCAGGAGGAGGCGGAAAAGGCGGCGAGCAAAAGAATAGGAAGAAGAGACTTGTTGCGATTCATTTAGCACCCCACCACAGACTTCGTCTGCGTTTGCCATCACTGGAAACGAAAACGCCCAGAATCCCCACAGCCGACTGTAACGCGGAGGGCGAAAGGGTTGGCACTGCAAAAGTAGCGAGCGTGTTCAACTCTTAAATGCCCTGAATCAAGAGAGATACAATGTCCAGCCCCCTGTGGGCGAGCCGCCGACGGAGCGAAAGGAAAGGGTATGTTATCGTAACTGGTCTCTCCGGTTCGTTAGGCGAGAAGGAAGGCGGATTTTTGGCGAAACGCGCATCCAATTCGGCGGGGGATTCCCCGGGAGCGAAGGTCAAGCGAGCGGCGAAGACTGCCCAACGCGAGTATGTGTCCATCGAGCATGACCCCACGGTAGCGGGAAGCGCGCCGGAAGGCGCTCTTGAGGCATCGCCTGATGGGGCGGCCAAACCATCCATGCAGGAAGTGTTTGGGCCGGGCGGCTTCCTCGAAAAATGCATGAAGGGCGGTTTTGACCCAACCACGGTCAGCTCCGACTACGAACACCGGCCCGGGCAACTGGAGATGGCGGAATTGGTACACGATGCGTTTGAATCGCGGCACCACGCGATCGTGGAGGCGGGCACGGGCACGGGCAAAACGCTGGCGTACCTCTTGCCGGCGATTTGCAGCGGGCGGCGCGTGGTGATTTCCACGGCGACAAAATCGCTTCAGGAACAGCTCTACCAGAAGGATATTCCTTTTCTGCAAAAGCATTTCGCGCCGAACCTGAAAGTTGCGGTGATGAAGGGTCGTTCGAATTTCTTGTGCATTTCAAAGCTGAACCAGATGGCGGACCAGGCTCTGCTCAAGGGTATGGAAGAGCTGGATGCCTTCCGGCAGATCAAGCAGTGGTCGAAGCTGACGGAGACCGGCGACCGCGCGGAACTGACATTTTTGCCGGATGATTCGGAGCTTTGGGGAAAGCTAGACGCGAGAAGGGACACGTGCACGGGCAAGAATTGCCCGTCGTTCAATCCCTGTTTTTTGACGGGCATGCACCAGCGCGCCCAGGAAGCCGACCTGATCATCGTGAACCATCATCTGTTTTTTGCGGACCTGGCGCTGAAGCAGGATGACTTCGGCAGCATCCTGCCGGAATACTCGGCAGTGGTATTCGACGAAGCGCACGAGATGGAAGACGTGGCCAGCGATTATTTTGGGCGGCAGATTTCGAATTTCCGGTTCGAAGAGCTGGCGCGCGATGCCGATCAAACGATGCGCTTGCTGCATCTGGGCACGCCATCGTTGCTGCGAAAGACGCAAAGAATCAGGGAGCGCAGCCGCGGCTTTTTCGAATTGTTTCCGCCGCGCGACGGGCGGTTCTCATTTCTGAGGAACGAGCGGGAAGCGTTTCTGGAGCAGCACTGCGAAGCTTACGATGCGCTGGTGGCGTCGCTGAAAAGCATGGAGACGGAATTTGCGGCGCTGACGACAAAACCGGAAGAGCTGACGCGCGTCGCGCGGCGGAGCTTCGAGCTGCGCCAGGAGCTGGCCTTTCTGTTCGAATCGAACGAGCGGAATTTCGTGTATTGGTACGAGCGGAGGAACAAAGGCGTATTCCTGACAGCCACGCCGATCGACGTCAGCCAGATTTTGCGGGAGCAGCTCTTCGAACAATTCGACACGGTGATTCTGACTTCCGCGACGCTTACGGTCGGCGGGCGCTTCGATTACATTCGCCAGCGGCTGGGAATCGATCACGCCAAGGATCGCGCGCTGCCGCCGGAGTTCGATTATCCTCAGCAGGCTCTGCTTTACCTGCCGCGCAAGATGCCGGACGTCCGCGACGCGGGATTCCCGGCGAAGGCCGCGGATGAAATCGTGCAATTGCTGGAGCTGAGCCAGGGCCGGGCGTTTTGCCTGTTCACCAGTTATTCGCAGATGAATGATTTATTCGAGCGGGTGCGCTCGCGCGTGCCGTTTCCGCTGTTGTTGCAGGGCACGGCGCCGCGCTCCGCGCTGCTGGAACGATTTAAGAACACCGAGGCCGCGGTGCTGTTCGCCACGGCAAGCTTCTGGCAGGGCGTGGATGTGCCCGGCGAGCAGCTATCCTGCGTGATCGTGGACCGGCTGCCGTTTGCGGTGCCGAGCGACCCGATCGTGGCGGCGCGAGTGCGCGCTCTTCAGGACGACGGGCGCAATCCGTTTGCGGAATTTCAAGTGCCGCAGGCGGTGCTGGCGCTGAAGCAAGGATTTGGGCGATTGATTCGAACGAAGACGGATCGCGGCGTGCTTGCGCTGCTGGATACCCGCCTCCAGCGGATGCCCTATGGTAAAATTTTCCTGGAGTCGTTGCCACGATACGGGGTGACGCACGAGCTGGCCGATGTGGCCCGGTTTCTCGATGGGAATGGTGACGCGAAGCGGCTGGGGGCCAGTTCGGCAAGTCCTTCCTGAAGGGCCACGATCCAGGGAGATCCGCGGCAAGCTTGTCGCGCAGTTTTGGAGGGCCATGTTTCAAGTCAGCGTAGAAGAGACTTTTTCGGCAGGACATGCCCTGCGCGGTTACCGGGGCAAGTGCGAGAACGTGCATGGCCACAACTATCGCGTGTGCGTGACGCTGGAAGGGCCGCAGCTTGATGCGATCGGGCTTTTGGTGGACTTCACGCAGGTCAAGCAGGTGATCCGCGAGATTATGGGCAGACTCGACCACCAGTTCATGAACGATCTCGAACCCTTTAAGACCGTGAATCCCTCGGCGGAAAACGTGGCGAAGTATTTTTACGATGAGGTCGCGCGGCAATTGAAGGATCTGCCGCCGGGGGCGCGGGTTACAGACGTCGTTTTGTGGGAGACGGATACGAGCCGGGCGCGGTACCGGCCCGGGGCCTAGTTGTTTGGAAAACGGGTGCGGCGATGAATCGAGCTTTTTTGATTATCATGATTCCAGCGCTGCTGGTGGCGGCGGGCTACATTATTGTCCTGCGGTACATGGGAATAGCGCCGGGGTATCCGCGGCTGCTGATCGCGATAGCACTTTTTTTCGGGATGATTTACTGGTTGTCGCGGCGGAGCGGTCGCAAGGTCAATTCCGACCGAGTGTAGGTTGTAAAGGCGTGGGCCGGGCGCAGCCGGAAAGGCGGCGGCAAGCCGCCGCACTCCAAAGCATGGTCATCACGGAAATTTTCAAGTCGATCCAGGGCGAAGGCACGCGCGCGGGCTTGCCGTGCATATTCGTGCGTCTGACGGGTTGCAACCTGCGATGCACGTGGTGCGATACCGCTTATGCGTTTCACGGCGGGAAGAAGATGAGCGTCGAGGAAGTTTTGGCGCGCGTGGATGAACTGGCTGGACGCCGAGAGATGCCTGGTTCGCAAGCTTCCGTCCCGCTAGTGGAATTGACAGGCGGGGAACCTTTGTTGCAGGAGGAAATTGTTCCGCTTGCCGAGAAGCTGCTGGCGGAGAAGTACGGTGTGATGATCGAGACCAGCGGAGAGCGATTCATCGGAGGCTTGCCGCGAGAAGTCATCAAGATTGTGGACGTGAAGTGTCCCGATTCGGGGGAGCCGGATACGTTCGAGATGCGCAATCTAGAGGCGCTGTCCGAAAACGATGAAGTGAAGTTCGTGCTTTCCACGCGGCGCGATTATGAATTTGCGCGAGAATTTACAGCACAGCACGGCCTGGCGCAGCGGGTGAAACAGGTTTTGTTCTCGCCGGTGTCCGAAGATCCACAGGGGAAGTGGCCGGGCCTCGAACCGCGCCTGCTCGTGGAATGGATTCTGGCTGACGGACTGCCGGTGCGGCTCGGGCTACAACTGCATAAATTTATCTGGGACCCGGCTACCAAGGGCGTTTGAAGCCAACGGAAAAAACAAATTAAACGCAGAGACGCAGAGGGCGCAGAGAAGAAGAGGAAAATTAGGAAGAACCGGATGGGCGATGGAACGAGAACAGGATAAGCGAAAAGCGGTGGTGCTTTTGAGCGGGGGGATGGATTCGTGCGTGAGCGCGGCGATTGCGCGCGAGCGCCATGGCGCGTCGAACATGGCATTGCTGCACGCCAGCTACGGGCAGCGCACCCAGGAGCGCGAACGGCGCGCGTTCGAGGACATTGCGAATTTCTATGGCGTGCGCGAACGGCTGGTTGTGCAACTCGAGCACTTTCGCGCGATTGGCGGCTCCGCGCTCACCGACAAGAACATTTCCGTTCCGGAAAATGAATTGGGTGCACCGGGGCCGCGTGGCAGCGCGATTCCCGTGACGTACGTTCCCTTCCGCAATGCGCATTTTCTTTCCGTGGCGGTGAGCTGGGCGGAAGCGATCGGCTCGGGAGCGATTTACATCGGAGCGGTGGCGGAAGACAGCTCCGGCTATCCGGATTGCCGGCCGGAATACTACCGGGTGTTCCAGGAATTGATTGGCGTGGGGACGCGGCCGGAAACGCAGATCGAAATCGTAACGCCGGTCATTACTTTGAAGAAGAGCGCGATCATCCGGCGTGGCATCGAACTGGGCGCGCCGCTGCAGCTAACCTGGTCGTGCTACCAGAATGAAGATACCGCCTGCGGCGCTTGCGATAGCTGCCTGCTGCGCTTGCGCGCTTTCGCGGAAGCCGGCGTGCCGGACCCCATCCCCTACCGCCGAACCGTTTCTGCCGGGGGCTGAGCTTGGAATCGGCGCGCATGAGAGAGATAATGGGGCGCACACAGCCCGGACACTCCGGGCGGGGCTCCCCCGTGAAAAAGGAGAATGGAGCATGAAGAGTTCTTATAAGTCGTGGGCGCTCGCCGCAGTCCTGTTGGCCGCGCTGGCAAGCGTACTCGCACCCCGTGCCGCAGCTCAGGGTGACGGCGCCATCCGCGGGCAGATCCTGGATATTGCCGGCAAGCCTTGGGTGGATATTGGCATTCAAGCCGTCAGTGAGCAGGGCGCCAAACTTGATACCAAGACGGACAAGGACGGAAATTACGGCTTTCGCAATTTAAGATCAGGCATTTACTCGGTATTCGTGCAGTTGCCGGCGCCGAATAAGCCTTACGAGGCGAAGTGCCAGGTAACGGGCGGTGCGGAAGCCAAGGTAGACCTGAATTTCAAGGATATCGCCTCCAAGCAGGGCGCCGAATATCAAGAAGCCGCGAAGAAGGCGGAAGAGTCGAAAAGCAAACTGGAGGGGCTCAAAGCGCACTTCGCGGCGGGCAACGCCCTCATCGATCAAGAAAAGCAGGCGAAGATTGATCTGCAGAAGGCACCCGTGGATCAGCGCGATGCGGCCAAGCAGAAGTTGGCGGACCTCTCGGATCAGGCGGTCAAGGAATTCCAGGAGGCCGCGAAGAGCCTCGGGGAGAAAGATCCCAACGCGCATCTGGTGTGGTTCAAGCTCGGAGAAGCTTACGACACCGCGGGTCGCAATGACGACGCTGCTCAAGCGTACCAGCAGGCCATCACCGCCAAGCCCGACGTGCCGGGGTATTACAACAACATGGGCAACGTGCTGGCACGCGCGGGAAAGATCGAGGACGCCAAGACTGCCTATACGAAGAGCGCGGGACTCGATCCGCCGAATGCAGCAACCGCCTGGCGCAACTTTGGGATCAGCCTGTACAACGCGAATCGATTGGGCGATGCGGTGGAACCATTCCAGAAGTCCGCCGATCTCGATCCAAAGAACCCACAAACCTGGTATCTCCTGGGAGCTTCGCTGGTTTACAAGATGACCACGAAGAAAGTCGGCGACAAAGTAGAGGTCCAGTTTGCGCCGGGAACCATTGAAGCCTATCAGAAGGCGGTAGAGCTCGACCCCAACGGAACTTGGGGCCAGCAGGCCAAGCAGGGGCTCGAACAGCTTCAGTTGATGGCTCCGGGCATCGACACCAAAGTCAATATGAAGAAAAAGAAGTCATAATCAAGAGCGAGGCAGTTTTTTCGGGCCGGTTCCGCGACGCGGGGCCGGCCTTTTTTTGTCAACTGTGCGTCAGGGTGCCGGTGATCTTGGTGCGGCGAAGCGACCAGGCAAAGACGCTCATCGAAAGTGGCAGGAGCACGGTGGCAAAGAGAAGGAGAATGGCGAGAGGGCGCCAAAGAGCCACCACGCCCGCCCCTCCCAGAAGCGAGGCGCGCATCGCGTCCAGCGCATAGGTGACCGGATTGAGTCGCGCGACGAACTGCAGCCAATCCGGCAAGATGCTGACCGGGAAAAGCATGCCGCCTGCGACGCTGGAAACTCCCAGGAAAAACCATTTGGCGGGATTGCCGCGCTTGAAAAGCAGAAGATAACTCGCGGAAAGAATCCCGAGCCCGGAGAAGGCGAACAGCGTGACCAGCAGGACGGCGAAGACCGCGAGCCAGTTCGCGGCGCCTAACGGAAAGCCAAAGAGCGCCGCTGCCCAGGCGACGTAGACGACGATGCGCAGCGTGGTGGCGACGAAGGGATAGATGGCTGAGCCGGCCACAAAGACGGGGAGCGAAGTTTGCGTGATTAAAAGATGTTCGAGCGTGCCGGAGTCCCGCGCATCCTCCAGGCTGCGATCGAAGGTGTCCAGGGCGGCGTTGAGATAGTCAAGGAAAACGAAGCCGACGAGCGAAAACGCAAAATAACTGCCGCCTTGCGGCAAGGCGTGCTGGAGCGCGGGCGTGTCCACGAAACGCGCCACGTAATAAAACATGGCCGCGCCGAAGAGCGCCTCGATGGCTTCCAGAACGAAGACGGTGCGATAGGTGCGTGCGATGCTAAGGTCGCGCCAAAAGAAAAGCCACAACTCGCGAAGGATGCGGATCATACGACGCGGTCTCCAGTGGAAGCAGCCGTATCGTGGCCCGTCAAGCGAAGAAAGACTTCTTCGAGCGAGGAAGCGCCGGTGCTCAGCTTTAGTGTGGAGAGCGTGTCGCAAGCCAAAAGGCGGCCGGAGTCAATCACGGCCACGCGATCGGCGAGAAGCTCGACTTCGGGAAGGGTGTGCGAGGCGAAGAGCAGTGAAGTTTGGCCATGGCGCAAGATTTCTGATTTCAGGAAGCGGCGAAACTCTGCAGCGGCGATGGCGTCGAGGCTGCGCGTGGGCTCGTCAAGCAGCAAGACACTGGGCCGATGGAGAAGGGCGCGAGCTAGGCTGAGACGCTGAACCGTGCCGGTGGAAAGCGTGCGCACCTGGCGGTCGAGCGCCTCGCCTAACTGGAATTGTTCGGCGAGCTGCGAGATTCGCTGGGCCGCGGCGGAACTCGAAAGCAGATTCAATTGGCCGAAGAAGAGCAGATTTTCGCGCGTGGTGAGCCGCGCGTAGAAGCCGTGGTCCGTGCCCGCATGATAGCCCAGGCGCCGGCGGACGTCGCGCGACTGGTGGACGGTGTCGTGGCCCGCGACGCGCGCATGCCCGCGGGTGGGGACAAGAAGCGTCGCAAGAATTCGGAGGAGCGTGGATTTGCCAGCGCCGTTGGCGCCGAGAAGCGCCAGCGCCTCTCCTTCGCGAACCTCGAACGACACTCCGGCCAGCGCGACCGCCGTGGGCTTTTCGAATGGCTGGAAGAAAGTGCGCCAACCGCTGCGCGCGGGGGGAAACGACTTCGCGAGAGATTCGACGCTGATGGCGGCTGCAGGCACCAGGGACTTTATAGCCTGTCTTCCGTTCGAAGACAATCGGGACCCTTTTTGCGGGCGCGCCGGAGAGCGGCAATTTCACCTGCCCTCGGGTACGTAGCGAACTGCGGCAATCCCCGGTAGAATACTTTGCGAGGGGCGATCCTCCCGCGGGGTGGAATTGAGGGCGGGGGTCCCCTGGAGGAGCTGTGCCGATGGTTTCATTTACGGACCGAGCCGCCACGCCGACCCATGTCCTGGTCCGCTTGCTGGATCGGGAATCGGTCTTGCTGAACCTCGAGACGGAGCAGTACTTCGGATTGGATGAAACCGGCACGCGGATGTGGCAGCTTGTGACGGGTTCGCCGAACATTGACGCGGCTTACCAGGAGCTTCTCGCGGAATTCGATGTCGAACCGGAATTGCTTCGCTCCAACCTGATGGAACTTCTGAGCCGGCTCGTGGAAAGCGGGTTGCTCCAAGTACTCCCTGCTGATGTGGGAACGGCTCCGGCGATTTAGCGCGCTGGAGCGCCCGGCGCAGGAACTTTTCCTGCGCGCGATCGTTCTGCTGCCGCTGGTCGCCCTAAGCTTGCGGGGGTGCGGATTCCAAGCGACGCAGGCCAGCCTCGAGCGGTTTCTTTCGGACCCACATCCAGAACATGACCGCGCACTCGTGAGCAAAGACGCGGCCGCGACCGCGCACATGGTCAATGCCGCGGACCGGCACGGGCTGGTTCACCCTTCCTGCTTGGCAAAATCCCTGACTCTTTGGTGGCTTCTCGCGCGGCAGGGGATTTCCTCGCACCTGCGCATCGGCATTCGCAAAGAAAGGGAAAAGTTTGAAGCTCATGCCTGGGTGGAGTGCGATGGTGCCGCACTGAACGAACCGGATGAGCACCACCAGCACTATGCGGCCTTCGATGCGGCGTTCTCCTCGTTGCCGCCGGAAGAGCCCTGAGCGGGGTGCGCGGAGTCGTGAGAGACAATGGAAATGAAAAAGGCCCCCGACAGCGCCGGGGGCCTTCGCGAATTTACTTTCGCTATCAAATGCTCGTGCGATGCGAGATGAGGCGCTTGGTACGCGCGGCGGGGGCGGGCAACTCAACAGTGAGTGAAACCTCACTCTTGTTGCGCAGAACGCCCAGCTTTACGGTCCGGTCCTTCTCGTCGCGCTTCGCGGAGAGTTTTCCGCGAAGTTCCCCGACGGAACGGATGCGCTCGCCGTTGAGCGAGGTGATGACATCGCCCGCTTTCACGCCGGCCTTTTCCGCAGGCGAACCGGAGTTGACGTCGCGAACGAGTATTCCTTCACCATCGGGAGCGCCGAAAAATGCGCCGAGCTGTCCGCTGAGATCTTCCGCGTCAATGCCCAGGCGGGGTTGCCCGCCGCCGAAGAGCATGTTGCCGCTCCACTCCATCGAAGGAATGTCCGGGATCTCCGGCATCCGGAAAGCGAAGGCCCCGGGCGTCGGCGTCATCATCTTCATGGCGTGACGGCGCTCTTCGGATTTTCCGAGAGTCGCGCTAATGGTTTGCGCGCGCCCATCGCGCCACACGGTGAGCTGGATGCTTCGGCCTACTGGAGTTTCATGGATCATGCGGCGAAATTGCGCCGCGCCTTCGACGCGCTGTCCGTTGATTTCCGTCACTACGTCATTTTCCTTGAGGCCGGCCTTGGCCGCGGGGCTGTCTGAAACGATCTTTCCCAACACCACGCCGCGCTCGGCAGAGAGTTTCAGCTCCTTGGCCTTGGCCGGCGTCACTTCGTGTGTTTCGACGCCGAGCCAACTCGAACCGTCGTCGCCGATCACGATGTTCAAATCATCTGTTTCGATCTTCGGCAGGACTTCGATCCGCGTAGGGTCTTGATCCTCTACGACGATAGCCTGCGCCGAATCCTCGAGCGCGTCCGCATCTGCGAGTTCTGCCTGTACCGTTTGCCGGCTATCGAGCTGCGCCTGTAATTTGGCCTCCAGCTCATCAATCCTTTGCTGCAAGCGCGCGATCGTAGAAGTATCGGGCTTTTGCGGTCTTGCGGAACTCGCGGGTAGAGCGACCAGCGCGAGCCCGAGGGCCGCAACTCCACCAATTATTAGCAAATTTCGTTTGTTCATTGTCGTCCCATCCTCCTTAGCGGTTAGACGCACCAAAAAGAAAAGCGTCAGACGGTCGACCGCAGAATGACCACCCGAATCCCGCCATTCACGGTGCGCAAATGAATCGGAGCGCCGCCGTGGCCCAATTTGCCATGCATTTCCCGGGGACGCTGGCTGCTCTCCATCGTCATGGGGAGCTCGGAAGAGAAATTTCCATTCAGGCAGCGAGCTTCGACATCCGCCTGCATGTCGGAGGGCACGGCGAGGACGAGGGAGCCGTTGGTGGTTTCCGCGGTGGCGCCAGTCTTGTAGGGAAGATGCGCCAACTCCAGGTGAACATTGCCGTTGGTGGTGTGCGCATGAACGTTCCCGCCGGCCTCGAAGATTTCGATATTGCCGTTCACGGTGTGCAGGTCTTCCACGGTTTCGACGCCGGCAACGCGCAGCGTGCCGTTCACCGTGCCAATGTGCTCGACGCGCGCGCCGTGCGGAACGTGGATGGTGTAATCGACTGCCACCTCCACACCCTCGTTTTGCGGATAGCGAGTGGTGATGGAGACGGCGTCGGGCCGGGCGTCAACCTCGATGGAAACACGCTCCAGATCGGACTCCTTGTGCTTCGCGGTCTTTACCGCGTGAACTTCAATCTCGTTGCGGTCCCAGCCTTGCACTTCCACAGTTCCGTTGACGTTTTGCAACTCCAAGGAACCGCCGGGCTGCAGCGGATAGGATTGATTGAACTCCTTGCTGATGGCGAAGCTGGGAACGGCCCAGATAACGGCTAGAAACAATACACATAAAGCAGTCGCGCGGAGAGCTGGACGAAGCATAACCTTCTACCCCCTTCGAGTACGAGCTAGCAACGAGAACCGAGGACCCGAACAAAACTCGCGTGCGCCGAAGCGGCTGCCGCTCAGTGCAACTGAAAATTAAATGTTACGGTCGAAATCACTTCGACCTGCTTGCCGTTGATGGCAGCCGGTTTTGCCCGCCACTGTTTTACGGCGGCGATGGCGGCATCGGCGAGCGCCGGCTCGCCCTCAAGAAGTTTCTGGACTTCGACGCTGCCGTCCTTCTTCACCCGCACTTGGAGCTTCACGATACCTTGCAAGCCGGCGCGTTGTGCGAGTGCCGGATACGAAGGCTTTGGAAAATTGACGAGCCGCTTCTGGAAATCGTCAGGATCCTCGGTGATGCCTCCCCTGAAGGTGATCTCCAAATTTACGAGCCAGCTTTCGAGCCAGTCCGTCTTGGCTTCGGAGGGAACCGGCATATCCGTTGGAATCGATGGTGTCGGTCCTGGTCCTCTGGAGAAGGACACCGCTTCGAAACCATTTTCTGTCAATCTCTTATTGAGGCGGTCCACCTGCTCGCGGATGAGCGATTCGTGAAGAGCAATCTCCGAATCGAGGAATTGCAGACGAATTTTCCCACCAGTGGTGCGCAATCTAAGCGGGGCGCCGCCCCCATTCAAAACAGCGATGGCATGCAAGGGACCGAGACCATTGATGGACGCCTGCATCGTCAAGTGCAGCGCGGGATCTGCTTCGATATGGCGGTCGCCCCCATTGGCCACGATAGCGTCGATGTTCGCGGCGAGATTCCGCGGAAGAAACACGACGATGTCGCCGTTGCCGGAGGAAAGCTGCGAAGCGCCCGCAAGCCTCACGTTCCCCGACTCCGAAGTAGCGTCCGGATTAATCCACGCGGTGATCGTTCCGCCTCCGGTGGCGGCCTGCAGGGTGCCGGCGACGCGAGTCAGGCAGATGCTGCCACTGCTGGACTCCAATTCCATGGGACCGGAAACGTACATGACGCGAATCCCGCCTCCGCCCGTCTGGGCATGCACCGAGCCGCGCACTTCGCCGAAATCGATCTGCCCGCCACCGGTACGTACGCTGACGAAATTCCCAGCATGAGCGACGGTGATGTTGCCACCAACGGTTTCCAGATCGGCGCGCCCTCCGATTTTGCCGGCGCGGATATGGCCGCCGCCGGTGCGCAGCGAAGCGTCTCCCGCAATGTTGCCTACGTTGATGTGTCCCCCACCGGTGAAGGCCGTGAGGTCACCCGCGACGTCCAGAACCTGAATGTGTCCGCCTTCCGTCTCCAGCTTAGCGGCGGAGCGCCCCCACGAAGCGTCACGGAGTCCCGAAGTACCGATGCGCCCCGTCTTAATGTTTCCGCCCTGAGTGTGAAGGGCGGCGGTGCCGCCAGTATCGCCGGTCGTGATGTCGCCTGCCTCGGTATTCACTTCAATGCTGTAGCCGCGCGGCACGGCGACCTCAAACTGCACCCAGAACTGCGCATCCGCGGAGCGCGCCGCTTGCGGCGGAAGCATGCCGGTGATTTCCACCCCCGAGGGGATTGACTTTGCCTTGAGAGAGTAGGAATCCAGGAGTTGCTGAGCGGCAGAGCCCCGGGCATCGGTTTCGATGCGCACGGTGTAGCGCACGACGGGCGCGGCGCCAGCCTCGAGTTGGACGATGTTGACGGAGCCGAGATCGGTCGTCAGCCGCAGCGTCAGACCATCTTTGGTGTCCAGCTTTCCACTGCGAACAACCGAGGCGTGCTGCGAACCCGGGTCGGCGGGTTGGGTGCGTTCGATGGGCGCTGGTTCCTTAGCTTCGGCGGCAAAAACCGGCGGTGCGAGCCGTGGCATAGAGCAAAGGATCGCTGCGACGTGGAGCAGCGCCAAACGGCGCAAGATGAAAACGAGTCTTTGATGGAAGCGTATGTTCATCGTCGAGCGAAATTCCTGACCGTCTTACCGGTTACTGCACTTCGCGCGGGCCAATCTGCCGCAAGGCGGCGGCGCTGCGCAACCGCACGTAGCGGCTGGGGTCCCGGCGCTGCAACTGTTCCAGCGCGCGAACCACGCGTTCCACGGACTGGTCCACTTCCGGACGGAGAGGCTTGACCAATTGCGCGGAATCGTCCGGTTCGGGCG
>JBGQDD010000018.1:0-16085 GCA_041495665.1 Candidatus Acidiferrum sp. | reverse complement strand
GAAAGGTCCGATGATGGGCAGGATCTCGCTGGCATAGCGCCGCGTCATGCGCTCGAGTTCGCTCTTCGACATACGCTTGGGGTCGCAGATCACGCCGCCCTTGGCTCCGCCAAACGGAACGTTCACGGTGGCGGTTTTCCAGGTCATCCAAGCCGCCAGCGCCTTCACTTCATCCAGCGTGACGTTGGGATGGAAGCGGATGCCGCCCTTGCCTGGGCCGCGCGACACGTTGTGCTGCACGCGGTAGCCGGTGAACACTTTCACCTGACCGTTGTCCATCTTCGTCGGCAAGGAAACTTCTAGCACGCGCTTGGGAGTGCGCAAAATCTGCCGCAGGCCGGGATCGAGCTTCAAGAATTCGGCCGCCATGTCAAACTGAATCTGCGCGATTCGAAAAGGATTCAGGTCCTCGCGGGGCGCAATGCGGGGTACCATGGGAGGTGTGCCTATCTGTCTTGTCGGGGCTGTGGGCTTTGCGACCGTGGCCATCGGCGTCGGTCCTTTCGTCTACTCGATTTGTCTAAGAAATTCTGCTTCCACTTGGCCCAAGTTCAAAACTCGGTGGAGATGAAATCCGTCTATCCATTTGCCGCGAACTTTCGGGTGTTGACGGCGTACGCATCGCGACAGGCAGGGGAGCAGAAGTGCAGAAGCTCGCCCCCTTCCCGCAAAGGAATGGAAAGCGTTTCGTCCACGTGCATGCCGCATACCGGATCGCGCACCAGCCGGCGAGCCGGAGCCGGAATCCCGGCAGAGGCATTCGCCGTTTGTGGTTCGGGAGCCATCGCATTGCGGAGCATACCGCCGACGATGCGGCGCAAGAGCCGCAAGCCCCAGGAAACGACGAGCAGCCAGAACAGAAATCTCACGATGAGAGCGAGAAAGTTCATCTTAATGATTGTGTGCTCAATGGCCCCGTTTGCCTAATAACCCCGTAGTGGGCCGTGAGGGGAGTGTATGCAAGGCGAAAAGGGCCCGTCAAACGAAAAGGTGTGATTTCAAGGAGTTGCGAGGCAAATTGGTTCGTATTCGGCCCGAAAAACTCACGTCTTATAAACATAAGTATATTATTTTCAACGGCATACAAGGAAAAACGAAGTTCCGACTAGCGAACGTGACTTTTTTCGTTCGAGAACCCAACTTTCACGGCTTGATCGGGGTAGCGGCGCTTGCCACCTCTGAAGCGTGGAGATGGGCAATCTTCCAACCCGCCGCGGTTTTCCGCAAGACAAGTGTCCTGCGGTTGATGAAACCGGGCCGGTCGTCGAGATGAAACGTTACGATTGCCACGTCGCCAAGCACTTGCATACGAAGTTCTCGCGGCTGTAGATCCATATATGGTCCCTTTGATCGCTCTCCTCGGATCTGTTCGAAGACATGCTTGAAGTGTTCTTCGACTTCGGCGCGTCCGTTTGCGCGGTTCGCCCTGTCCCTCGGGTAGAAGACCGTCGCGTCATCTGCAAACGCATTCCGAAACTTCTCCCAATCCAAATTGTCAAACGCGGTGATGAATTCCGAGAGGAAACTGCGGATTTCCTCCTGCTCTCCCTCAGCCGGGCGCGCCTGCGACATCGAGAGTTGAGGGGCGAACATTAAAAGCGCCAGCGGCCAACATATCCTCGCCAAGAAAGTTTTGCTCATGCACCACCTATCTCGCCGGAATCCGGTCAATTCCCATATAGGGGCGCAAGACTTCAGGAATCAATATCGAGCCATCCGCCTGCTGATAATTCTCCACGACAGCGATCCACGTGCGGCCGACGGCGAGCCCGGAACCGTTCAGGGTGTGCACGAAGTCGCTCTTGCCGCCGCCTTTGGGCTTGAAGCGAATGCCAGCGCGGCGGGATTGAAACGCTTCGCAATTCGAGCAGGAAGAGATCTCGCGGAATTCGTTGCTTGCGGGCAGCCAAACTTCAATGTCGTATGTTTTGGAGGAAGCAAAACCCATGTCCCCGGTGCAGAGCAGCACGGTGCGATAGTGCAGGCCAAGTTTCTGGAGAATCGTTTCGGCGTTGCGCACCAGGGCTTCGTGCTCTTCGTAGCTTTTCTCCGGATGCGTGAACTTGAAAAGTTCGACCTTCTGGAATTGATGCTGGCGGAGGATGCCGCGGGTGTCTTTTCCAGCGGCGCCGGCTTCGGAGCGGAAGCAGGCGGTCCACGCGGTGACGCGGATGGGAAGTTCTTCTTCGGGAATGGTTTCGTCCCGGTACAGATTGTGAAGCTCGACTTCGGCAGTGGGCGTGAGCCAGAAGTCGGTGTCCTGAATTTTGAATAGATCAGCGGCGAATTTCGGCAGTTGGCCCGCGCCGGTGAGCGATGCGGTGTTCACCAGGAAAGGCGGCAGGATTTCCGTGTAGCCGTGCTCGCGGGTATGCACATCGAGAAAAAAATTGGCGAGGCCGCGCTCGAGGCGCGCTCCCCAGCCTTTGTAAACGGCGAAGCGCGCGCCGGTGATTTTCGTGGCGGCGGCGAGATCGAGGATGCCGACGCGTTCGCCCACTTCCCAATGCGGTTTGGGAGCGAACTCGAATTTGGGAGGTGCGCCCCAGCGACGGACTTCGGCATTGTCCGCCGCGCTCATGCCGACGGGCACGGAGGAGTGCGGTATGTTGGGAATGGTAAGCAGGAGGTCGCGCTGTTTGGTGTCCCGTTCGGCGATGCGCTCATCGGATTGCTTGATGCGCTCGGAGACCTGCTTCATCTCGGCGATCAAAGAGTTGGCGTCCTGCTTTTCCTTCTTGAGGCGGGCGATCTCTTCGCTGGCCTTGTTGCGCTGCGCTTTGCGCTGCTCGTTCGCGGTGATCAACTCTCGCCGCTCTTTATCGAGCGCACGGTAGGCGTCCAGGTCGAGCGCGATGCCGCGCTTCCTGGCCATCTCGGCGAAGACATCCAGGTGGTCTCGAAAATAGTTCAGGTCATGCATGCTCAGAAGAGGATACCGTAATCGGCACGGACCTTGTAGGGCGGGGTTACCGGCAACGGTCGGAGGCGAAGAGCCCTATTTCGACCGCGGGACTTCGCTCATCAATTCCATGAGATTGCCTTCCGTATCGCGAAATCCCATCATCCACAGATCGTAGGTCGGCATGGGCGCGATTAAACGCGGCGGCGCTTCGATTTTCACGCTCAGATGCAGAAGGCGGCGGTGCGCGGCGGCGATATCCGGAACACGAAAGTAGAGGATGGAGCTCGGGTGATCCAGTTCGGGTGTTTCCGCGGGGCCTAGCATCAACCGCACCCCGCCGCAATCAAAGAACGCGAGGTTGCCGGCGGTGAAGAGCAGTGGCAGACCCAGCGTGTCGCGATAGAATACCGTGGCGCGCTGCAGGTCGTGAACAACGATCGAAATTTGGCCGATGTTCATGATGCCGAGAGTTGCCGGTGTGCCGTTCATTGGGAATTTACCTCCAGGAACAGATTTGTTAGCATAGCTAACTAAATTGTATGACGGATGTCAAGTCCAAACGTCTCGCGGGCGGGGAAACTTTCGAAACCGCCGACCGGCTGCACTCCGCAGCAATCCACCTGCTGCGGCGGCTGCGGGTGCGCGACCGGGAAAGTAGGGTGGGCCCGGCGCAGCTCTCGGCGCTGTCCGTGCTGGTGCTGGGAGGCGGCCCGCGATCTCTAGGCGAGCTTGCGGAGGCGGAACAAGTCCGTCCGCCGACCATGAGCCGCATCGTCGCCGGCCTGGTGCGCGCGGGCCTGGTGCGGCGGGGAAAGACAGAAGACGGGCGGCGGGTGCGGCTTGTTGCAACTGCGCGCGGCAGCAGGATCCTCCAGGAAGGACGCCGGCGCCGCGTGGAATCGCTAGCGCATGCTCTCTCTTCTCTTTCAAATGAGGACAGGGAGAGGCTTCGTGAATTGATCGAACATCTCGAGAAGGTGATTCGAAATCTCTGACGCAGATCGTTCTTCGATTATTAAACCTCGGCGACGAGCTCGATTTCGACGCATGCGCCAAGAGGTATCTGGGCAATGCCGAAGGCACTGCGGGCGTGCGGGCCCTTTTCGCCGAAGACTTCGACGAGGAGTTCGGAGGCACCGTTGGCGACGAGATGCTGCTCGGTGAAAGTGGGCGCGCTGTTCACGAGAACCAGCAATTTTACGATGCGGTTGATTTTGTTGAGGTCGCCGATCGCTGCATGCAGCGTGGTCAGAAGATCCGTCACGATACCGCGGGCAGCCTCCTTGCCTTCGGCAGTTACGAGATCCTCACCGAGCTTGCCGACCCAAGGCTTTCCTTCTTTCTTGGCAATGTGCCCGGAAACGAAGAGGAGATTGCCCGTACGAACAAAGGGGACGAAGGCTGCCACGGGCGGCTCAACCGTGGGAAGAGAGATTTTCAAAGCTTTGAGACGTTCGTAGACGGACATCGGGGCTCCTCAATTTGATTTTGTTGCGGTGTGACTCGGAATTTGCGCGGCGGGATCGCTCCGCGGCTTTGTCATGCTGCGGCTGAAATCCACGGCAGAGGTGTTGCCTCCGCAGACGAGAACACCGACGCGCTCGCCGGACTTGGGCTGATAGCGGCGAGAGAGCAGCGCGGCAAAGGCAGCGGCGCCGCCCGGTTCGGCCACGATGCGAAGAACTTTCCAGAGCGCTTCCTGAGCTTCTTGAATCGTCCGATCAGATACGAGCAGCACGCTTTGTACGTGATTCTGGGCGATGGAGAACATCAGGTCGCCAACGCGTCTCGGGGCCAGCGAGTCGGCGGCGATGCCTCCAGCGGGGCTGTCTACCGGATGGCCGGCTTGCAGTGCCATCGTGAGCGTTGGAGCCGCCTCTGGTTCCACACCGATCATCTTGATGCGGCCGGAATACCACGCAGAGACGCCGCCGATGAGTCCCCCTCCACCGACAGCAACGAGCAGAGTATCCAGATTCGAAGCCTGCTCTTCCAACTCCAGACCAACAGTGGCTTGGCCGAGCAGCGTTTCGACTTGATCGTAGGCGTGGATTCGGAGAGCGCCGGATTCCACGGCCCAGGCTTCACTGGCGGCCAGGGCATCGGCGTAACGCTCTCCCGTCACCACGAGATCCGCACCGTAGCTGCGGATGCGTTCTATCTTTTCCGGGGAAGAGACCGTGGGCACAAAAATCCGCGCCGGCTTTCCAAGTTTCATCGCGGCAAAAGCAACGGCGGCGCCGTGATTGCCTCCGGACGCCGCGACAATACCCGCCGCGGGAATCGTTCGCGTAAGTAAATTGGTGAAAGCGCCGCGCGCTTTGAACGAGCCGGAATGCTGGAGTGATTCCAGTTTGAAGACCAAGTTGATAGGATCGAGGCCGAAGTCGGCGCCACTGGCTTCTACGATGGGCGTCCTCCGGACGTGCGGACGGATGAGTTGATGGGCCGCGATGATGCGGTCCCGGGTGATCTGCGTGATGGACATGGCGGTCATTGTTCGCTGGCGGTGACCCGTTGGACGGGATGATTATTCCAACGGAAGGCGCAAATGTAGTTCCAAGTTCGCGCCGCGCTTGCTATTATACTTAGGGAGTTGGCTAATTGTCTATATGAAGATGGAACTCGTGATACGGGCCCTGGCGAACGACCGCCGGCTGCAAATCCTCGAATGGCTGAAGCGCCCGCGGAGGCATTTCCGGCCTCAAGTGGATGGCGATCTCGTCGAGGATGGCGTGTGCGGCGTGCTGATCGCGGAGAAACTCGGCGTTAGCCAGCCGACGGCCAGCGAACATATGAAGGTCCTGCTGCGCGCCGGGCTCGTGCGGGCCAAGCGGACCAAACAATGGACGTTCTATAAGCGCGACGAGAAGAGCATAAGAAAAGTGAAGCAGATGATCGTGGAACGCGTGTAGACCGGAAGTACTTCCGTACCAGAAAAAGTGGCATCGGCGGGAGCGGGAAGTACTGGAAAAAATGAACCGAGCGAGCTATCGACGGAAAATTTGGTGGAGAGCAAACTAGGCAAGTAGTCGGGAGTTGTTTGAGATTTCTGGAGTAATACAACGGTTGTAACCTGTCTGCTCCTGTGCGTCGTCCTGCTGCTCGCGAGCGCAGCGGAACGGCCAGAAAAACCAAACTGACTTCGGATTACTGTTTCCTCCATCCCACGCCCGAGCGGCCGGTCCCCCCACCGGCCGCTCATTTTTTTGGCAGCCAGAAACACCGTTCACAAGAATAGGCAGAACCTGACTTACAGGCTGGGGATCAGTTTCGCTCAACGCAGACGATGCCTGGTCCGAGGGGGCTGGGACTACACTCGCGGGAAGCTTGGGCCAACCACTGTTGCTGTAGGGCCGTTGCAGAACGGGCAGTTCGTTGGCAGACGCTGGAAATGAAAAAGGGGGCTGGTGCAAGCCCCCTTTTCGTAATTGACGCCCCAAAACCGGTAACCGAGTCGAGGATCGGTTCCGGCCACCCCGGGAAGCCAATCTTGTAGTGACCTTTCAGAGAGCAAACCGCATGCCAGCGATGACTGTTCCACGGGAAACTACCGACTTGATTGAAACCACGGCGGTTAGCGGCAGGCGTGGTCTTGAAAGCACGATGTTACATACCGCAAGCCTACAAAATCTCACAGAATGGCGGCGGAACTCTCCATTCTTTGGGAGTGTTGTTCAGTATTCGCATGTCTCTGTGATGCGACTCACAAGCACGAAGATCGAGAATATCGATATTTCGGAATTTAAGCCCAAGCTCGATTTGTCATGAATTCTTGGGAGCCTCAGCTTCGTTGAAGGGCGACTGCGACCGGCCGCGCCAGAAGTATCGTGCCGGAAAATAGAGCAGCACTGCCCACAGAGCGAGCAGCGGGCCTCGGCCGGCCAAGAACAGCAGGATGGTCGAGATGCTCTCGAAAGCGTCGTTCAAACCGCCGACCGCGGCATTGCGAACTTTCGCTCCGATCGTCTCGGCGGGCGAGGTGCGTTCTTCCCGCAAGGAGAAGAAAACGTTTGCGAACGAGACGTGGCTTCCGAAAGCAGAGCGCTCTGTTTCGATTCGCTCGATTTCACCGCGAAGCAGGGAAACCTGGCGTTCGAGCGTCCCAGGATCGCTGGGTTTATCGGCTCGATTCTGGAGCAGCCGTTGAATACGTTGCTCCTCGTTCTGTGCGTTTACCAGTCGCGCCTCGAGTTCGCTGTGCTGCTGAGTAATTTCATCGGCAGCCTCTTCCTCGTGTTCGACGACGCCGACGGCCTTCAACTCCGTGAGAGCGGAGCGGTATTCCGAAGAAGGGACGCGTAGCGTCGCGGAAAGGACGCTTCCCGCCGGCTGGCCCACCATGCGGAGCTTGGCCACATAACCGTGGTGGCGATCAAGAATCTCTTCCAAGCTGGAGCGCGAATGGGCGAACTCCCTTGTCGCGACAGAAAGTTCGGCTGAATAGGCGATCCGCGGTTCCCGGAGCAAATTTGCTGAGTCGCCCGATCCCGCTTTATGAGAGTCGTATGGCATGCCGAGCGGCGTCGGCGTATTCGCCCCCCTAGCATCACCGCCCATCGATCGAATGCCCTCGGGCGACATAAATTCGCTGTTCGGGCTCACGCGTTCCGGCGCGAAAGGAACGGCGGGCGGATGTCCGGGCCGTACGCTCTGATTCGGCGCAAACACGAAAAAGAGAGAAACGCCGGCTAAAAGGCAACCTGCTAGAAACAAGCGGCGTTGCGCCGGCAAAAATCCTCGAAAACGAACCACAATGGATCGCAAACGGTCTCCCATTGAAATGCCTCCTGATACGTCACGGTTAGAACGGGGAGGCCGCGAATTCTTGCAGCGCTTCCATCGAAAAAAAGAGGCCAGCCGGGAACGGTGTGCAGATGAAATAATCTGGTCTTAGCGGGCCAGATTTAGGCGCCGATGGAGGAGCGCAGGGCGTTGGCGAGGGATTGGCTGAAGCGCTGGACATCGGCTTCGTGTTCGGCTTCGACCATGACGCGAGCAAGCTGCTCGGTGCCGGAGTAGCGAAGGACCACACGGCCATTGTCGCCGAGCGCGGATTGGGCTTCGGCTAAGGCCCGGGAGACTTCCGGAAGCGTCTCGAGTGGCGGTTTCGAACGCACCTTCACGTTGACGATCAGTTGCGGATAATCCTTGAGACCTTCGACGAGCGATTCGATTTTGCCGTGCATGGAGACCAGCGACGCAATCTTTGCGGCCGTAAGCAGTCCATCGCCGGCAGGGCTGTCGTCGAGAAAAATGATGTGGCCAGACTGTTCGCCTCCCAGTACATTGCCGCTGCGAAGCATTTCTTCGAGAACGTAGCGGTCGCCGACGGCGGCGCGGGCGAGCGCGATATTTTCGCGCGCGAGCACGCGCTCGAGCCCGAGGTTGGACATGGAGGTAGCGACGACGCGGTCACCTTTGAGCTGATTCTGAGATTTGAGGAAGCGCGCGGCGGCAAGAAGAACGCCATCGCCATTCACGATTTTCCCGGTTTCGCAGACGAAGAGCGCGCGGTCCGCGTCACCGTCGAAGGCCACGCCGAGACGCGCTTTTTCAGCGACGACCCGTTTCTGCAGGCCCTCCAGGTGCAGCGAGCCGCAGCCGGCGTTGATGTTGCGGCCGTCGGGTGAAACGCCCGTGGCTATAACCTCGGCGCCGAGCGAGCGGAACAGTTCCGGGCCAAGCTTGAACGCTGCGCCATTGGCACAATCGAGAACGATCCGGAAACCGGTGAGCTTCGCGCCGGGAATAAACCGCTTCCGGAGAAAGGCGAGATATTCCGCGTCAAGTGATTCATCGGCGGCGAGCGATGGCGGGTTCTTCGGCGCGGCCTCGCCCCGGTGCTTCAAGATCCCTGCTTCTAGTTCTTCTTCGACGGAATCGGGGAATTTCATCCCGGCGTGCGAAAACAGTTTCACCCCGTTGTCTTGAAAGGGGTTGTGCGAGGCGGAGATGACCACGCCGGCTTGAAAATCATTCTGGCGAACGAGACAGGCCACGCCCGGCGTGGTAATCACGCCGGCAAAAGCGACGGTGGCGCCGGCCCGCGCAAGACCCGCCGCGAGCAAGGAGGCGATGTGCGGGCCGGATTCGCGAGTGTCGATGCCAATGAGGACATGAGCCGCGCCATGTTCGCGCTTGAGATATGCGCCGAGAGAGCGTCCGGTGGCATAGAGAGTGGCATCGTCCAGCGGCGGGGTGCCCGGGACGCCGCGAATCCCGTCGGTTCCAAAAAACTCTTTGGCCATGGGAAGTAGCCTGTCTCTCCAGAGTGTGGTGCGGGCCCGGTCGGGGCCAACTTCCGTGAGGATGACCTCAGAAAAGCTTAACACACGAAAAAATGGCGGCCTTATGACTCGCTCGCGCACATGTCTTTTGCATAAACGGGAGAATGGGGAAGTCCACGCGCACGAATCGCTGGATTTGCTGTATCGAAACAGCCGCGCACGGCGCCGTAAACAGTTTGCGAGAGTGTGCTAACGTGGACCACCGGAGCCGCTCGTGTCTTCCACGCCAACGCCACCATCGCTCGTTCGCTTCACCAGTTCCAACTTCAGCATGCGAATGATCGCGGCGGCCATCATTTTGCTGTTTTTCTATTACGCCGCCGGCGTGGTGATCACGCTGCTGCTCTCGATCTTGCTGGCCTACTTTCTGGATCCGGCAGTGGAATTCCTGGAAAGGATGGGTCTGCCCCGAACGCTGGGCGCGATGGTTATGGTGCTGATCCTGATCGCCGTGCTCGTCGCGGTCGGCTACGGGCTGTGGACGCGCACCGCGGATTTCGCCGAAAACTGGCCGAAATACAGCAGTGTTCTGAAACAGGCCGCAGGCGCCGTGGAAGGCAAAATCAAGGGCATTGAGGGGCAGGTTTCGCCGGAGCAGGGCGCGTCTACCGCGACGACGATACAAGCGGAGCCTAGCATCGTGCGCACGCTGATCTTCCGCGGGATTGGCTCGCTGTACGCGCTGTTTCTGGAAATTACGTTCATGCCCTTTCTGGTTTTTTTTATGCTTGCGGAGAAGCGCGAGGTTTGGCACGGCACGCTGCAACTTTTTCCCGCCTCCCGGCGGACGCAAGTCAAGGAAACGCTGGAAGATTTGCGTGACGTCCTGCGTGATTACCTCGCGGGGATGAGCATCGTGACGTTGGTGGTGATTGCGGCCAGCAGCCTGTTTTTCTGGATCATCGGGATGGAGTATCCGATTCTCACGGGAATCGCGTCAGGACTTCTGAACATGGTGCCGTACATCGGGGCAGTGATGGCATGGCTGCCGGCCTTTATCATTGCGCTGGCAAAGTGGAGAACGCTCGGGCAGTTCGTTTTGATTGCGGCAACCCTGACTACCATCCACATTCTCGCTATCAATCTTGTAGCGCCGCAACTGGTGGGCCGCCGCGTGCGCTTGAATGCGGTAGCCATCACCATCGCGCTGCTCTTCTGGGGCTGGGTATGGGGAGGCATGGGATTGGTTTTGGCCATTCCCATCACCGCGGCGCTGCGCGTGATCTGCGATCACACCGAATCCTGGAAACCGATCGGGCGCTGGCTCAGCGCTTGAAAATGTGAATGGTGACTGGCGGAAACCAGCCAAGGTTGCGAACTAGGATTGTTCCATCAGGGTTTGGCAGCGGGAGATTCCGCCGCCAAAGCGGACTTACCAAGCGACTTGATGTACCGCACCAACTGCCAGCGCTGGGGTTCCGGAAGCTTCGACCAAACCGGCATCTTCTTTCGAACCACTCCATTGGTCAACAGCCAGAAAAGGGTTCCGGGCGTAGCGCTTTGGACCTCTGGAACCAGGAGACTCGGAGCTTTGTGCGAGCCGTCACCGGAGTTGCCGTGACATTCCGCGCAGTGTTGTTCGAATAGAATAGCACCGGCAGCAACGGCGTCCGGATCGTTCTGCAGCGGATTTGCACGGATTCGCGCCTTTTCTGGCGCCTTTTGCAATTCCCCGTAGATGGCCGGATCGTACTTAGACGCTGCGCCGACGAGTGGCTTGCCGGAATTCCGGCTCTGCGCAAGGACAATAGACACCACGAGAAATGAAGTGCAGACGGCAAGTGCCGCGGCAATGGCTCTCACTTGCGGCCTCCAAGGAGCCGGCTGACCATCGAACCGAACCCAGTTATTTCCCGCGAGACGCCCCAGCGCATGAGGCACCGGTGGCTGTTGTCGTTCAAACCAAAGCCCGGCGAAATCCGCAACGTCCAGCCGGAAGGTAAATTCCAGGCGAGAACGGGTGCCAGGTAATGCGATGTATCGTGAAGGCCAAAACTGTGCCGGTCGCCGAGGCCGCCATAGATCTCGGCTCCGGCGACAAAGTTTTGCGGACAGAGAGTGCAGCGCTTCGCGGAAGCCTTCAAAGCGAGCGGGCGGCTGGCGCCAAGGGCGTAGCCGAATTCCCAAGGTGAATTCGCAAGATTCTTGGCAGCGAGGGTGTTCTCCGTGAAGTTCCAGCCCTTTAATGTGCTGGACAGAATGAGCTTCAACTCGATTTCATGGATGTGCTCCTTGCGGGCTTCCGCGTTCGAAACGAGGAAGTCCGATTCCACATCGTGGCCTTCGCCTTCCTTGAGGATCTTGTCGGCGCCGTTCTTGTTTTCGTACTCTACATAGAAAATAGGATTGATGAAGTGTTCCCGCTTCAGAGGCCGGAAGCGATTCTCCCAGCGGAAACCCGTGAATACGGTGCTGTCGCGAAACGTAGTCTGGCCGTCCAGATAGACCTCCGTGGTCCACCAGGCGGTTGCGCCGTATTCAAACTCGGCCCAGAAGGCGTGGAAGTTGTTGCCGCCTCGCTGAGTCCCTAGGGTGGATAAATACTCGATCTCCAGGTTGCCGGGCTCTTCGAGATAGTGGTCATAGGCGACAAAGTAAGGGTTCTCCTGGGCGAGGGCAGGAGGTGGAGAGCAAACGGAGAGTACGGAAAGGAAGAAAGAACCAGGCAAAGCGAGCCGACTGAACGAGGTCACGGGATCTCCTTGCAAGTAGTTTGCAACAACGAAAGCAGACTAACTTAGTCCGATATCATTTGCAAGTTATTGTCATCTAGAAAGTGACCTCGCTTTCCCAGCCTCTTTTGCACTTGCCGGAGGAGCTTTGGGGAAGATTACCTATTGGGGTATTTGGGACGGACGGGCCATTGCGTGTGGCGTTTCTAGTAGTAGAATTGGAAAATTAATGCTGCGGCTGTGATCGCAGCCTTGAACCCCCCTCTGGCTCGACCCTCTCGCCCGCGGGAAACTTCCCTTCAACACGAATGCCTTCCCCTTTCTGAAAGACGGGCAGATTTCAATGCCGCATCATCTGGTCCGCGAGCATTTGCTTACAGCTCTTCTCGAATCGCAGGAGGACGGAATCCTCTGCGTTTCCCTCGATGGCACCATCGAGACCTGGAGCCGAGGGGCGGAGCGCATTTACGGTTACACGGCGCAAGAGATGACCGGTCAGCCCTTGAGTCGCCTCGTGCCGCTCCACGAGTGGCCGGGGCTGAAGAGCGTCTTCTCCGAAGCGGGGGGAAATGATTTGAGTTGTTCCGAAACTACGGAGCGCCTCCACAAGGATGGTTCGAGAATCTTGTTGAGGATAAAGCGGGTGCTCATCCGAGATGAACAAGGTGAAGTTCGGGGAATTCTGGAGAGCGGGCGGGCGCTCAACTCTTACGGAGCCGATCCGTTGGCCGAAGGGCCTCTCCGGTTGATCACCGAACAGATGCCTGGACTCTTGTGGACAACGGACCAGAATCTGCGGATAACGTCGAATTGGGGCAAGGACTTGGCCTCCTCAGCGATTTTCCCTGATGCGCTGGTGGGCCGCAGCGTTTGCGAATTCCTGGAATCCACCGACCGGCACACCACGCCAATTGCGGAACATTACGAGTCGCTGCGGGGCTTCTCATCGCATTTTGAATACAACTGGAAAAACCGCTTTTGGGAAATCCGCCTTGAACCACTGCGCACGGCGTCCGGCGAAATCAACGGAGTCCTTGGTCTGGGAATGGACATCACCGACCGCAAGAAGATTGAAGAGCAGACCCACTACCAAGCCCGGCATGACGCCCTGACAGGATTGGCAAATTACAGGGAATTCATGGACAGGCTGGAGCAGGAAGTGCGCCGCGCCGAGCGCGGTCATCACGCCTTCACAGTTCTGCTGCTGGACCTCGATGGGCTAAAAGAAATCAACGACCTCCACGGCCATCTGGCGGGAAACCGTGCTCTGCAGCGTCTGGCGGCGGTCATGAACGAGCACTGCCGTTCGACGGACCTGGCGGTGCGCCACGGCGGCGATGAGTTTGCCGTCGTCCTGATCGACGCAGACAAGGGGATGGCGCAACAGGTCGCGCAGCGCATTGAGAACGGGCTGCGCACCGATCAGGGTAAGCCGGCCATCAGCGTAACCATTGGCATAGGCATCTACCCGGATGACGGCAGAACTGCCGCCGATCTTATCGAAGCAGCGGACCGGCAACTGTACAAGCACAAGAGAACAGAGAATCGACGCGCGGCTTCGGCTACAGGACGAATTCTCAACAGCAAAAGAGCCGGGCGTTGACACGATAGAGCTAGCGCGCCATCCTTTGGGGGATTCTCTCTCTGACGTTCCCGTGAGGAGGCCACCGTGGGTACCGCAGAACTCGTGCTCGCGCTGCTCGATGAAGCCTATGAGAAAAAAACCTGGCATGGACCGAACCTCAAGCAGTCCATCAAGGGCGTAACCGCCAAGCAAGCCGCATGGCGCCCCGGACCGGGCCGGCACAACATCTGGGAAGTGATGCTCCATGCCGCGTACTGGAAGTATGCCGTTCGGCGAAAAATCGAAGGCGGGAGGCGCGGCTCGTTCGCGCTGAAGGGCAGCAATTTCTTTTCGCGGCCGGAGCCGGGCAAGCTAAACGAAGCGGCCTGGAGCGCGGATAAGAAGTTGCTGGAGCGAGAACACCAGGCATTAGGTCAGGCGGTGGCGAAAGTATTGCGCACTACGCAAGGTGCAAGATTGGTGCGCCAGCTCTACGGCGTGGCGTTTCACGACATTTATCATGCCGGGCAAATACGGCTTCTCCGCCGGCTGATGGAGCGCTGACTAACGTTTCAGCTTTCGCAAGGACTGAACAACAGAGGACATGTCAGGAGCGTCCTGAAAAAGGCGAATGGCCGCGATCCCTGAGGCGCCCGCGGCGAGACAATCGGAAGCGTTCGCCGGGTTAATCCCGCCAATGGCAAGCACCGGGATGGAGACCACGCGGCAGACTTCCGCGAGCCGCTCAAGCCCCTGCGGTGCGCCGAAAGCCGCCTTCGATGGCGTGGCGAAGACCGGACCAAAAAAAAGATAACCCGCGCCGTCGCTCGCGGCGGATCTCGCAGCTTCCAGGGAGTGACAGGAAACACCAATGAGGAAATCCTGGCTTTGGGCTTGGGCGTTCGCAAGCCGCTTTGCTTCCCGCAGCGGCAGACTGTTTTCGCCGAGATGCACGCCACCAGCGCGCTCGGAGAGCGCGACATCCAGCCGATCGTTCACCAGGATGCGTGCTGGAGCACCATTGCTTCCTGGCGATATTGCGGCCCGCTGCAAAGCTTCACGCGCGAGGAAGCTGCAGGCTCTACCCGAAAGATCTTTCTCCCGAATTTGTATCCAATCGACGCCAGCGACTGCCGCGGCTCCGATCTTCAACAAGAGAGTTTCCTGTGCCTCCCGAGATTCGGTTGCGGGGAGGCTGTGCCGGTCCGTCACGTAGCAGAGGAGCAGGCCGCAAGATAAGTTATTGAGGCGGGACACGATCAGGCCCCGGACGCGAACCGATCCAGCCGATTGCCAGAAGTATGTCCAAAACCCCGACGCCACTAACTGCGCCGCGAAAGGACGGATGAAGCACGATGCGCATGAGCGAAGGATAGTGGCTGAGAAAAAAATTCTGCTCCCAATAGCCGGACCACGGCAGATAGAGGAGCATTGCGCCCATTTCGAACGCAAGAACGACCCGCAGTGCGCGATAAACCCGGTTCATGGAAGAGCGGAATCCCGTCCTGTCAGGAAAGGTTCAGGATCTGCGGATGGGCTTTTGAAGGGCAGCGATGCGTTCGGCCACGCCGCGATAATCTATGTTCATGGCGTAGACCTGGGAGAAACTTTTCAGCGCCGCTTCAGGCTCGCCCGCTGATTCCTGAGCTACGCCCAGATCATACCGCAAGGCGAGCGTGCTTTCCGGATCATTGCCGGGGGTCTGCAACGCGCGCTCATACCAGATCGCGGCGATGGCCGGCTGGCCCTTTTCCATGAAGGCAAGACCGAGAAGCGTGCAGCACTGCATGGTGTAGCGGAAAGGGCGGCCGCGATCGCTGGCTTTGGCAACTTTCTGGAACTCGCTGATGGCTTCCTCGAGGAGCCCCATTTCACGAAACGCGATGCCCAGGTTGTAGTGTGTTTCGAGGTCTTCGTCCTCCGCGCCCATTTCACCCAGTTCAGCGCGAAACTCGTCGAATACTTCCTTGAGCGGGCCGGACTCGCTAGACTGCGTGGGCAGCGGTTCCGGCTTCGCCACGGACGCCGGCTGAGCATTCGGCATCGTTCCCGAGAATCCCGGTGCAAGCCCGCCGATGCCAAGCTGATCGATTTCGCTGGCAAGATCGGCGAGAAATTGATCGGAAGCAAAACCGCTGCCCGCGGGTGGCGCTGGCGCGGCGTTCTGAGCGACCAACTCCGGCGCGGGTGGAGCAATCGGCGTCTCGGGCGGCCTCTGGTCGTACGCCGGGACGAGGGGCTCCGCCTCTAACACGAGTTCATACTCCTCTTCCAATTCGAATTCGGGCTCGCTTGTCCCGGGAGATTTCTGCGGAGCTTTCGCCGCTGGTACTTCTTTAGACTTTGCTGCTGCGGACTTTCCCCCGGCTTTTTCGACGACGGGTTCCGGCTTCAGTGGAATTGCGGGAGGTGCGCCGGCGAGATCGCGGGCGGCGACCGACGGTACGTCGTCCGGCGAAACGATTTGGGGTTCCTCGCCAATCTGAAACTCTTCCACGCCCCCAGGTTCAGCGTGACGCGTGGTTCCAGCCGCGGGCTTGGCTGGCACTGGGGCAGGCGCTTGAACAGTTGCTTCGCTGGGACGCGACGCTTCGAGAAGGGTCGCCCATTCGTCGGACAAATCGACTTCCTGCACTTCCGCCTGCACGGGAGCG
>JBGQDD010000017.1:0-16416 GCA_041495665.1 Candidatus Acidiferrum sp. | reverse complement strand
CCGTAGCGGTACCACCAGGGCTTTTCGCGCCGCGGCAAGCGGTCGACATCAATGTATTTGGTCTGCACCATTTCGAGCAGCCCCGCCTGCCCATGCGTGCGGCCCCAGCCGCTCGCGCCACAGCCGCCGTGGGGAGCTTCCGCAATGCCGAAATAGCTGATGGCGTCGTTCACCATGACGGCTCCGGCGCGGAGTTCCGCGGCAAGGGAGATTCCTCGAGTCTTGTTCTTTGTCCAGACGCTCGCCGCAAGCGCAAACGGTGAATCGTGGGCGTGCGCAACGGCTTCCTTCGCATCTTTCACGACTTGAATGGCGAGGATCGGCCCGAAGGTCTCTTCTTGGAACAGCTTCATCGAAGAATCAACACCCACGATCACCGTGGGCTCAAAAAAGTTGGGGCCAAGCTCAGGGCGCGCGTTGCCGCCACACAAAATCTTCGCGCCTCGGGAAACGGCATCGTGGACTAAATCGCTCATGCGTTGCACGTGCTGCGGCCGGATGAGCGGGCCGACGTCGGTCGCAGGATCGCTGCCCGGGCCAATGCGGAGCTTTTTCGTTTTCTCCACGCAAAGCGCCACGAACTGTTCCGACGCGGCTTGCTCCACGAACAGCCGCTCCACGGAAAGGCAAACCTGGCCGCAGTTCATGTAGCTGCCCCAGACGGCCGCGCTGGAGGCCACCTCAAGATCCGCATCCGCCAGAACGATCATGGCATCCTTGCCGCCGAGTTCGAGCACGGAGGGGATTAGCTTCTTCGCGCAAGCTTCCGCAACCCGGCGGCCGGTGGCAACGCTTCCAGTGAAGAGCACTTTGTCCGGCGAGGCGTCGATCAAGGCCTGGCCAACTTCCCCGCCGCCCTGAACAACCGTGACGAGATTTCCCGGAAAACCCGCGTCGATGAAAAGTCTTTCGATCAGCGCGCCGCATTGCGGCGTGAAGTCGCTGGTCTTGCACACGACTGCATTTCCGGCCGCGACGGCCGGAATGATCTGACTGAGCGGGATCGCCAGCGGATAGTTCCACGAAGAAATAATGGCGATGACTCCGAGAGGGTCGTAAGCCAGATACCCGCGCTTGGCTTTTGCGGCGGTGCTGTGATGCGGAACCCGCCGCGTGCGCAGAGCGCTCGCCGCGTTCCTGGACCAGTATTCCGCCGAATCGAGAGCCACGAAAATATCTGCGAAAAGGGCTTCCACGCGCGGCTTGCCGGATTCGCGCACAACGGCGTCCGCCAATTCGTTGCGCGAAGCCATCATGCGTTCGCGGAGGCCGCGCAACTTCGCGCATCGATCGCGAATCGGAAGCTTCGCCCAAACGCGCTGGGCGGCTCGTGCGCGGGAAACGATCTCCGGCAGCAGCGACGCCGAAGTTTTCTCAAAATGCGCGAGCACTTCCCCCGTGGCCGGGTTGATCGAAGGAAGCGTGTCGATGGGGATGGCCGTGGCCGCCATATCCGCAATTCTAACTGATTTTGAAGCTGGGCGGGGCTCGCTCAGAGGCGCCAGGCTTCTTCGTGCTGGACTTCAACCATAACGAGGCCTTGCGATGGCACGGTGGGCCCGGATTTCGAGCGGTCCCGCAGTTCGTACAAACGATCGAGGTCCGCGGGCGTGAGTTTTCCGCGCCCGACGTCGAGCAACGTGCCTACCATCTTGCGCACCATATAACGAAGAAACGAGCGCCCGCTAACGGTGAAGACCAGCTCTTCGTTGTCCGCCGTGCGCACCAAATCGGTTGAGTAGATTTCGCGCTCGGTGGAGCGCTCTTTGTCGTCCTCTTCGGATCCGGTCGAAGCCGCAAACGAAGCAAAGTCGTGCATGCCGACGAACCGAGCTGCGGCGTCGCGCATGGCGTCTTCATCGAGCGGAAAGGGATAGTGCAGCACGTAACGCCAGATCATCGGCGGCACCACTTTCCCGCGATACAGCCGATAGCGGTAGGTCTTGCCCCGCGCCGACCAACGCGCATTGAAGTCCGGACCTACTTCTTCAGCGCCCACGATTCGAATCGTGGGCGGAAGCAGAGCGTTCAGTGCGCGCTGAAATTCCTGCGCCGATAGAGGCGATTGCGTTCGAAAGCTGCCGACTTGACCAAGCGCGTGAACGCCGGCATCCGTGCGTCCGGCGGCGTGCAGAACCACATGCTCCTGCGTCACGCGGCGCAGCACGTCAACGATTTCACCCTGGATCGTGGGCTTATTGGCTTGAATCTGCCAGCCGTGGAAGTCTGTGCCGTCGTAGGCGATAGTGAGCTTGAAATAGCGCATGGAAAGAAAGTTATCCGTTATCAACTGTCAGTTTTCAGAAGACGGATGAGATTTGGTAAGTTTTTGATTGGCCCTAGGGCGCGCTGCGAACGAAGCGGCTCCCCGGCTTCACCGCCACGCTGCCGCCGCGGCAGAGCGGACAATCTTCTTCCTCGTAGCTGGCGATGGGCAGTTGCATCAGCGACTGCGCTTCCACTTCGAAGTCGATCTTCCCGCCACTCCGATCGATCAGCGCGCCGGCAGCAACGACGCGCGCGCCAGCCTCTTCCACAACGCGAATGGCTTCCAGCGTCGAGCCCCCGGTGGTCCACACGTCCTCAACGACAAGAACATGCTGGTCGGGCGCGAGCGAGAACCCGCGCCGCAGCGTCATCATGCCGCTGGCATCGCGCTCCACAAAGAGCGCAGGCGTTCCCCCACCCAGCGAACTCTTCGTCTCCGGCAGCGCCCGGGCGACTTCCTGCCCGATAATGAGCCCCCCGATGGCCGGTGAGATGACCGCGTCGATCCTGGCATCTGAAAAGAGGGCGGCCAGCGCCCGCCCCAGCTTCTCGGCGAAGCGCGGATACTGCAGGACCAGCGCACACTGAACGTACGTACCGCTATGCAGTCCGCTGGACAACTCAAAATGCCCATGTCGGATGGCACCCGCCGTCTCGAACAGTTTCAGCAATTCTTCGCTTTTCAGCATTCGGCCCGGCTAACCGCTGCCAGCTCCTAACCGTCGAAATGTCAGCAGCCTAGCCGCCGCCCCTTGCGTTGTCAAGGATGCGGGCCCCTGCTAGACTGCTTTCTTCGCCCGGTCGGCGCGGTGCAGCCTTCGGGATGGCTTCTGGACCCTCCCCGGCGGGGTGACCGCGAAGCTGTCAGATTTCTAGTGGTGACCTCAAAACGGTCAACTTCTTGAAACAAATTCCATTCTGCGAACGTTTTACAGAGTTGAGTACATATAAATTAAGCCCCTTGGGGGATGAATCTTGAGGGTAAGGAGCTCTATGAAGACGCTGTATGCTCGACCGCTGTTGGCCGCGATACTGGCCGGAACGCTCGTGGGAGGACCCATTTCCCCGGCTTTCGGGCAGGATGCGCCGCAAAATCCGCAAGCAGCGCCCGCCAAGACGGCCACGCCCATCGTGCCGGTTTCGCTTGGCTCCGCGAAGTACAACTATAGCCGTTCACCCAGGGCTTTTCCGAACCTCTTTGCTCCCTACAGCCCGATCAAGATCGAAGCGCCCGGCCTCACCAATTCGCCGCGCATCGACCAGCTCATCCACGACGGCAAGTTGGAGGTCAGCCTCCAAGAAACGGTGGAGTTGGCGATGGAAAATAGCATGGACATCGTGGTGCAGCGTTATAACCCCTGGTTCGCGGACGTCGGCATCCTCAAAGCGAAAGCCGGAGGCTTTGGCGGCGCCACTCCTGGGGCCGCGTTTGGCGGTTCAAATGCCAACACTCCCCTGCTGAACTTCGATCCCGTCGTCACCACGACCCTCAGCATCGACGACCGCAACATCCCGGTCAACAACCCCCTCACTTCCGGTACCGGCACAGGGCTCTCTTCGCTCGCCAGACTGACGTTGCACGCTACGACTTTTAATACCCAGTTGGTCCAGGGCTTCCAGACCGGAACCACCTTCTTCACTGCATGGGACAACACCCGGAACTCCTCCACTTCGGCCGCCAACTTGTTCAACCCCTCCGTGACCTCTACGATTTTTGTCGGGTTCCAGCAACAGTTGCTCAATGGATTCGGCCGCTCCGTCAACACGCGAAACATCCGCATCGCCAAAAACAATCGCAAGATCGCGGACTGGGCCTTTACCCAACAGGCCATCACCACGGTCACGAACACCATCACCGCTTACTGGGAATTGGTCTTCGCCCGGGAAAACGTGAAAGTGCAGCAGCAGGCCGTGACTGTCGCCGAAAAGCTCTACAACGACAACAAAAAACAGTTGGAGATCGGCACGATGGCGCCGCTCGACGTGACCCGCGCTGAATCCGAACTCGCCACGAATCGCCAGAATTTGATTGTGGCGCAGACCTTGCACCTTCAGAATCAGCAGATTTTGAAAAACGCCATCAGCAAGAATCCGCTCGCGCCCAATCTCGTCAACGTCGAGATTATTCCGACGGACCTGCCGCAACGGCCGGAAGCGATCGAGGCCCCCTCGTTTGAAGAAGCAGCGAAGGAAGCATTCGCGAAGAGGCCCGAATTGCAGGAAGAAGCGCTGAACCTGCTGAACAGCGAGATCGACCTCAAAGCCACACGCAACGCCTTACTGCCGACAGCCTTGCTCTCCGCGCAATATAGCTCGGTTGGACTCGCTGGCAACCAGGCAAAGTTCACCACTACTACAATCGCTGGAACTCCAGTTGTAGACGCAAATGGGAATCCGGTTCCAGGAGACTTTCTCCCCTCGACACAATTCACGCCAAACGGCATCGCGCAGGCCGGCTTCGGGGATGCGATGAGTTCGGTGTTCCACAATAATTTTCCGGACTACCAAGTGTCGTTGAACGTGACGATCCCCATCCGCAACCGCTCAGCGCAGGCGGACAACCAGCGCTCTATCCTCACGCAACGTCAACTCGAAGCGCAGTTGCAGCTATTGAAAAACACCGCCTTGCTCGACGTCCGCAACACCTACATCGCGCTCACTCAAGACCGCGCCCAGGTCGATGCCGCCAGCAAGGCGCGCGAACTGCAGCAGCAGACGTTTAATGCGGAACAGAAAAAGTATCAATTGGGCGCTTCGACCGTATACCTCGTCATTCAAACACAACGCGACCTGATTCAGGCCCAGGGCACGGAACTGCGCGCCTTGGCCAACCTCGTCGAAGCCAAGGCCAGTTACGAGCGCGCCGTCGGGCGCACGCTGGAGGTCAATCGCGTCACCATCGCCGACGCCAAGTCCGGCGAAGCCGAACGCGAAACGCTCATTCCCGGCACGTTGCACGGACAAGTCGTAGGTACGGAGAAACTCTCGTTCATCGCGGGCCAAAAGTAAGTTGTACAAATAGCGGTCTCGTGCCGGCTCGGGAGAAGATTCTCGAGCCGCCTTTTTTTGGCGACACAGCACGCATACTGTTGATTTCTTCCTGGCTCTGCCATTAATCCAACTCGGTCAGGCACCGAGTGTCGGAAAATGGCGACACTCCCGCAGCGGGGCGGCTTCACGTTTGCCCATTGCACGTTCATTGATTCGTTCGCGGACAATCCCGCAATTGGAGGACAAGCCGGATCGCTAAGCCTTTCGCTTCAATAAGCTTGCGGGTTCAGTCCCTCGTCCAATAAAGCGGTGTTCTGACAGGCCATGTCGTCTAGCGAGAAGGCTTTGCACCCATTGGCCTCGCGAATGCACCGAAGCGTTAGAACAGGAGGCCGTCCATGAATACACCCCCGGCCCGTTCAAACCACAGGTCCATCGTTCTGATGATCCTGGTTGTGATGCTTGCGACCGCTGCGTCCGGTTGCGCACATTTATTGGATTTTCTATTGTTCTCGCCCTATATCACAACCAATAAGCTGCCGAATGGCACGGTCGGAGTCGCCTACAGCGCCAAACTAGACGCCAGTCATGATTTGGGCGCTGGTTGGTACATCACCGGCGGGCAGCTTCCCCCCGGGCTGCACTTTGATGATTCGAGAATCTCCGGCACGCCGACAGTGGGCGGGACCTTCAAGTTCGAGGTCACTGTTGTGACCTCAACGTCTAATGTCCCCAACCAGGACTCACGGCGTTTCACCTTGCTAATCCTGGATGTATCAACGCAAACGCTACCCGATGGAACGGCGAACCAGGTTTATGGGCCATTCATTCTGGGTGCCGTAGGGCTCGTGGGCACTCCTTCCTGGGCCATCGACTCAGGAAACCTTCCGAGCGGAATCATCCTCACCAGCTCAGGCGTACTAACTGGTACGCCGGCTAGCGGCGGAACTTTTCCGTTTACCGTGAAAGTGACAGACCAAGATGTGCCTCCGAGGTCGAAAACTCGCGACCTGAGCCTGGTGATCCTCAACCCAGTTCCCATGCCCGCGCTGCTGTCGCCGAATTCGACTGCAGGCAGCGGTCCATCTTTCAATCTCCTGGTGAGCGGCTCGAATTTTGTGACTACCTCTGTGGTCACATGGAATGCGGCCGACCGGCCCACCACATACGTGAACGCAACGCATCTCATGGCGGCGATTCCCGCAAGCGACATTTCCACGGGCGGAACGGTGAGCGTGGCGGTAAGGAACCCGGCACCCCAAGGAGGCGTTTCCAAAAGTTTTGCTTTTGACGTCGCGCCGGCTGCGAACTCATCACTCGTCTCGGAGCGGGTGAGCGTGGACACGCAGGGAAATCAGGCCAACGGACCAAGCGCGCGACCGTCGGTGAGCACCAACGGGCGTTTCATTGCATTTGAGTCCTTGGCAAGCAACCTGACGCCCGGAGACAGCAATCGCGTGAGCGACATTTTCCTCCGCGACACATGTCGAAAGGCTGGGCCGGGGTGCATCCCCTCAACCGTCCGCGTCTCGCTGGCCAATGACGGTTCAGAGCCCAACGGTGCGAGCTTGGGTCCCTCCATCAGCGCCGACGGCCGCTACGTAGTTTTCACATCGCTGGCGGACAATCTCGTCGGCAAGGATAGAAATTCAGGTGCGGACATTTTTTTGCGCGACACATGCATCGGTGCGACCGGTGAATGTCGACCATCCACGGCGCTTGTGTCGGTGGACAACACCGGCGTCCAAGCCAATTCGGGCAGCGATTTTGGCAAGATCAGCGGCTCCGGGCGGTTCGTCGCCTTTGTTTCCGCAGCCGATAATCTGGTCGTTGAGGACACCAATCTTAGCGAAGACATTTTTGTCCACGATACCTGTGCCGGCGCCGCAGAACCGTGCTTCCCATCGACGTCGCGCGCGTCGGTGGGCCCCAACGGCCTGCAGGCGGACGGGGCAAGCACGATGGCGACTCTCAGTCACGACGGGCGATACGTGGCGTTTGTTTCCCACGCGTCAAACATTGTTCCCGGAGTGAAGGCCGACGTATCGAAAGTTTTCCGCCGAGACACTTGTGCCGGGACCGCAGAGCTTTGTACCCCCTCGACCATCGGCGTGTCCGTCACGGATGAGGGCGTGCCTGGTGACGGGCCAAGCCTGCATCCGGCTATCAGCCCTGACGGCCGATTCGTAGCGTTCCTGTCGACGTCTTCCAACCTGGGAGCGACAGGGGGCACCCTCGTGCGCCAGATTTTTCTGCGGGATACCTGCAGAGGAACAACAAATAGCTGCCGTCCGTCCACCATGCATATTTCTGCCGCTGCCGATGACAGTGCGGGCGACGCCGAGGGCAGCGCTCCAGCCATCAGCGCGGAGGGACGTTATGTGGCTTTTGTATCTGCTGCTTCTCACCTTGTTCCAGACGACGCGAATCAGTGCGTGGACGCGTTCGTCCATGACACGTGTCTGGGTCTGGCGTCCACTGCCTGCATAAAGGCCACCTGGCGCCTCTCCCGCGGGAGGCTCGGGGACGAGGCTGATGCGGACACGCTGGCCCTCGCGCTGACGCCGGACGGCAGAGTCCTGGCCTTCACTTCAACGGCCTCGAATCTGGTTCCTGGCGATAGCAACGGGGCTGAGGACGTCTTTGTCATTTCGGCCAGGGAGGATGGTCCCGTTTCCTGAGCTTGCGCTTCGCCCGCTTGTCCGTCGCAGGCCTTTCGCATAAGATGCTTTTACGGAGAGATTTCGCGCTCGCCAGGCTCAGCTTGGGGGAAGAGACAAATCATGTCGGACCAGGGAAAGGAGTCGACCCAGACCGTCGCTCCCAGCGATACTGCCACCCCACGCCGCGAACCCTCCGTCAGAGAACAAGCCTGGGAGAAGAACACCCTCCAGCCAGCACTGGAAAAAAGTCCCGAGAGACAGCCCGAATTCACCACCATTTCCGGGTATCCGATTCGCAGGCTGTACACGAAAGCAGATCTCACAAATTGGGATCCGGAGCGGGATCTCGGCTTCCCTGGCGAGCCGCCGTATACGCGCGGTATTCATTCCACGATGCACCGCAGCCGACTCTGGACCATGCGGCAGTTCGCGGGCTTCGGAACCGCCGAAGACACCAATCAACGCTTCCGCTATCTCCTTGGGCAAGGCCAGACTGGCCTCTCCACGGCTTTCGACTTGCCCACTCTGATGGGCTACGACTCCGATCACGCGCTCTCTGAAGGAGAAGTCGGCAAGTGTGGCGTGGCCGTCAGTTCGCTCGCCGATATGGAAGTGCTCTTCGACAAGATTCCCCTCGCGAATGTCACCACTTCGATGACCATCAATTCACCCGCCGCGATCATCTGGGCCATGTATCTGGCCGTCGCCGAAAAGCAGGGCGCGGACTGGAAGACAATTTCGGGCACGCTCCAGAACGACATCTTGAAGGAATACATCGCGCAGAAGGAATACATCTACCCGCCGGAACCCTCGATGCGGCTGGTGATCGACACCTTCGAATTCAGCGTCAAGAACACACCGAAGTTCAACCCGATATCGATCAGTGGCTACCACATTCGCGAAGCGGGCTCGACCGCGATTCAGGAATTGGCCTTCACGCTGCGCGATGGCATGGAATATGTCGAATGGGGAATGCGCCGCGGCCTTGACGTGGATCAATTTGTGCCGCAGCTTTCTTTTTTCTTCAACGCACACAATGATTTCTTCGAGGAGATCGCCAAGTATCGCGCGGCGCGCCGCATCTGGCACAAAGCCATGGTCGAGCGCTATAAATCAAAGAACCCGCGCTCCTGGGCACTGCGCTTTCATACCCAAACCGCGGGCTGCTCTTTGACCGCGCAACAGCCCTACAACAACGTCGTGCGGACCGCGATTCAAGCGCTCGCCGCGGTGCTCGGCGGAACGCAGTCGCTGCACACGAATTCGCTCGACGAAGCCTGGGCGCTGCCGACGGAGTTCGCCGCCACCATCGCGCTGCGAACCCAGCAGATCATCGCTCACGAAACCGGCGTCACCAACACCGTCGACCCGCTCGGCGGATCCTACTTCGTCGAAACGCTCACTAACGAAGTCGAGCGTGGCGCGTGGGAATACATTGAGAGAATCGACGCCATGGGCGGCATGGTCGCCGCCATCGAGCGCAGCTACCCGCAACGCGAGATCGCCGAAGCCTCCTACCGTTACCAGATGGCGGTCGACAAAAAGGAAAAGATCATCGTCGGCGTGAATGATTTCGTAGCCGAAGAAAAGCCCCTGGACATTCTGCACATTGACGAGACCGTCGCGCATCGCCAAGCCGAGCGCTTGAGCAAACTTCGTGCCGATCGCTCCCAGGCCGAGGTCGACCGCCGCCTCAACTCCCTGCGCGCCGCCGCCAAGGGAAAAGACAACCTCATGCCCTTCATCTACGAAGCCGTGAAATCCTACGCCACCCTGGGCGAAATCTGCGATGCCCTTCGCGACATCTTCGGCATCTACGAGGAAGTCGCCATCACGTGACGAGGTGAAAATGCGTTCGCAGGTACACGACAGCTTCGGTGCCGGCGAATTTTGGTCGGAATTGAGGAACCAGCGGTGAGCTTTCTAAAAAAGTATCTTAGTTTTTTCATCGGCTTAGCCATAATTGCGGTGATTGTCATCATCTGGCTGGAAACTTCGAAAATCACCGGAGACGTGTCCATGATCGGTTCCAATGGCGCCGCAGTGACCCTCTCGGGCGCGCGCGTCACGCTATATCTTGTGACCGAAGAAGCAGAGCAACGCTTATCTGCGGCGCTGGCTGATTTGCAGCAACAAAACCAGCAGGAAAAGGCCGATAACGCTCGCGTTTTTTCCGCCGAGAGTAAGGATGAAATGACTCGCTCAAACTTGGCGAGTTACAATAACCTCTCGGATACAAAACACTGTTTCGCTCTCGAAAAAGTCTTGGATGAAATCCGGAAGTCCGCCGTGCGCAAGGAAACCACGGACAGTCAAGGCCACTTTGGATTCCGGGCCTTGCCGGGACGATATGTCCTGGAGATTGTTGGCCAGGCTAGCGGCCAGCTTATCGTCTTCGTCGAACATGTCGAACCAAAGTGGCACACTTACTTCAAGCTCGCCGACCCAAGCTGCCGCTATACTATGACCAACTGACGGGCCTTGTTTTGCGAATCCCGAGGCGTGGTGTAAAAGGCTTATGATGCAAAAGAAGATTCGTGTGCTGATTGCCAAGCCGGGCCTCGATGGCCACGACCGCGGCGCAAAAATAATCGCCCGGGCCTTGCGCGACGCCGGCATGGAAGTCGTGTACACCGGCTTGCGCCAGACTCCAGAGATGATCGCCTCCGCCGCCGTCCAGGAAGACGTCGACGTGATCGGCCTCTCGATCCTCTCCGGCGCGCATAACACCATCTGCCCCCAACTGATGAAACTCCTCCGCGACAAAGGCATGACCGACGTTACCGTCCTTGTCGGCGGCATCATTCCCGAAGCCGACATTCCTGCGCTCAAGCAATCCGGCATCGCCGAAATATTCCTCCCTGGAACCTCCACCCAGGACATTGTGGAGTTCATCTACAAGCGCCTCGCCCTCCGCTAACTCACCGGGAGCGGCCTGAGCGATGAGTTCGGCGCAGTCACCACTTTCCCCCGTCTTTTGCTCGCTGTTCATATTTTTGCCGCTGCGCCCGATGCATCTTCTTCCACAGCTCTTTATGCTCCTTCCGCGCTTCAGGATCGACTTTCCGCCGCAGAAATTCCTGCTCCCGCAAAAGTTTCCGCCGATTTTCCAGGCGCGCGGCATCCAGAGTTCCTGCGCTAACGGCCTCCAACACTGCGCATCCCGGTTCCCCTTCATGACGGCAATCGACGAATCGGCACTGTGTCGCTCGCGCGTCAACGTCTGCAAATGTCTGCGCAACACCGTCCTCTGCATCCCAAAGTTGCATCTCGCGCAACCCGGGCGTGTCCATCAGCAGCGCTCCGCCGGGTAACATGAAAAGTTCTCTCGCCGTCGTGGTGTGCCGCCCTTTGCTATCACTCTCGCGCACCGGCTGCACTTCTTGCACCGTTTCTCCTAACAGTCTATTTGCGATCGTTGATTTGCCCACTCCCGAAGATCCCAGCAATACCAGCGTATGCCCCGATTTGAGAAACTCTTCCAGTTCCCCAAATCCTTGCCCGGTTCTAGCGCTGACAACACATACCACCGTGCCGACCGCGACGCGCTCCATCTCGGCGGCTTTCTCGCGCACCTCGTCGCATGCATCCGCTTTGTTCAACACAATTACCGGCCTCGCCCCGGACTCCCAGCACTGCGCGAGATAGCGCTCGACGCGCCGCGTATTGAAATCGCCATCGAGCGCCGACACCAGTAGCACCGTGTCCGCATTCGCGGCGATCACTTGCTCTTCCATCTTCTTTCCCGCCATTTTACGGACAAATTTGCTCCGTCTCGGCAAAACCCCGTGGATCAAGGCGGTGGTATATCCGCCATGGTGTTCCACCACCACCCAATCGCCCACCGCCGGCCAGTCTGCGCCTTCGTCTGCCGCAAGACGCAGCTTCCCGCTGGCTTCAGCCCAGCATTCGCTGAAGTCTCCCGCGACGCGCCAGAATTTCCTCTGCTGTGCCACAACTCGCGCCGGCACTGCATTTTCCCAATCGCCGCCGCGCCAAAACGCTTCGGAATACGAATTCCATCCCCATCCAGCAATAGACACTGAAAATCCTCCCGCAGCCATGACACAACACACGGCTGCCGTTAGTGCGAAAATCAAAACTGCATTGGTTCTAGTGGATTTGAATTGCGGGAGGGATGTTGCGGTCAATTCACGCCAGCCGCGGAGACACACCCGCCCGCGAGAACTTTGCCAGTGGTTCGCACAGGCGCCTCCGTGGCTGAATTGAGCAACGCCGCGCGCTTACGCGTCATTACCCTAAATCAAATCTTAGCGGCGAGCTTAGGCTGAGTCAACACTCGAGAATCGGAAGAGCATCGCACTCAGGATCAAGGCTCAATAGAAGGCCAAGCCGTGAATTTTAGGCCGCTCGGATAGTCTAATCGGATTCGTAAACCGTGATCTTCGGACCTAAGCTCTGTTACCTCGGGTTCGAGATTATGGGCGATAGGATTCAGGGTCTTGGAGTCGCGCAAAATGAGGTGCAGGCTCGCACCTGGTTCAGAATCAGACTGCGAAGCGTCCACACTGAACTGAGGCACATCCACCTGAAACATTCCGTTCGTGTCCGGAGAGACAGTTGCAAGCCGAATCTCAGGAACAGCACCATCCGCGATGCCGAAGAACCTGTTCGCCCAAAAAGCTACGTACATGACGACTAACTCGGCATTCTTGTCCGGGACCAGATCGTTCGGCATAATTTGGCCCGAAAGCATTACGGTCCGGACGGGTTGGCATTCAAACTTCAGTTTGACTTTTGAATCATCCGTCAATGCAACAGCGAATGTTTGAATCTCGCAGCCCGCTGCATATACCATCATCTTAATTTGGGTCGCGGCTTTGCCCTCCACTGAAGCTGTAATCTCGTAGGAGTGCAGTCCGGCCCGCTGCTGGGTGTACCCGCCAGAGCCTCCAAAGGGGCCAACCATGAAATAGACTATCTGGACCGTTTCCGAAGGGATGTTCGAGGGAAGTGAAAGCGATACGGATGGAACGATCTGCGGCTGTAGGCTAGTCTGTGATGCCAAGAATTGCGAAGCAGCAGTGCTGAGGAGAATTGCGAAGGCGCAGCGGACCATACAAGCCTCCCACATCAGCCTTCTCATATGGCCTACCCTCGGATCGGTTGCTACTCCAGAATGCCCTCACATCCACAATCATAAGACGCCCTGGAATAGGAGATGTGCCCCGTTCAGTGCACTATCTTTCCATCCGTATCCCGAACCTCGACTTTGCCAAGATTCAGCTTCTTCATGCCCTCTTCGATCTTCGCGCGGTCGCCGACCGCGAGAACGATCATTTTTTCCGGCTGAATGTATTTCTGCGCCATGGCCTGCGCTTGCTCGACGGTTACCGCATTGATGCGATCCGGAAGCGTCGAGAAAAAATCCAGCGGGAGATCGTACGTGAACAGTTCGGCGAAAGTCGCCGCCGCTTCCGTGCCGCGCTCGAACCTCCCCGGCAACGACCGCGCGATGGAATCCTTCGAAAGGATCAGTTCCGCCGGCGTCATCTGCGTGTCGCGCATTCGTCGCAGTTCGTTAAACACCTCCGTTGTCGCGGGAGCAGTCACGTCCGTTCGCACATCCGAAAACACCAGGAACGGTCCCGGCGCGCGATGATAGACGAACGCGGATCCCGCCCCGTAGGTGTACCCGTGCGCCTCGCGCAAGTTCATGTTGATGCGGCTCGAGAATAGCCCTCCGAGATCCGTGTTCATTACCTCAACGGGCGCGTAGTCCGGCGTGGACCGCGCCAGCCCCATCGAGAAGCACACCACCGTCGTCTGCGGCGCTCGCGGACGATCCACAATTATCAGCTTCGCATCTGTTGTCTCCGGCGAAGCCATCGCCGCCGGCGCCGGCCGCCCCGCCTTCCACGCGCCAAACTGCTTTTCGAGCAGCGGCTTCAACACGGCCAGTTTGATGTTTCCCGTTACGACCAGCGCCGCATCGTCCGGAAAATAATTCTGCTTCCAGAAATGTTCCAGGTCGTCGCGCGAAATTGCTTTGACGGATTCCGTCGTGCCGCTGTCCGGAAAACCGTACGTGTGGCGCGGCCCATAGAGCGCCGCTGTCAAGACACGAGTCGCCAGCGAAAATGGCTCGTCCTTTTCCTGCACGATATTGGTCAGCCGCTCGGAGCGTACCCGCTCAATCTCCGCCTGCGGAAAACTTGGATGGAGCGCGATGTCCGCGAGCAATTCCAGCGCATCCGGAAAATTCCGTGAGAGTGAGCGCGTGGATATTCCCGTCGTGTCGGCTCCCGCCCCCGAATTTAGCGTGGCGCCCAAATCCGCGGCGCGATCCGCAATCTGCAGCGCCGACCGCGTCCTTGTTCCCTGCTGCAGCATCCGCGCCGTCATGCTTGCAAGCCCTGGCCGATCCACCGGGTTCACTCCGCTCCCCGCGTGCAGCACCAGATTCGCCGCCACCAGCGGCAATCCCGGTCTTTCGCTGTACAGCACCGTCAACCCGTTGGAAAGTTTGAATTTTTCCGGCACTGGCAAATGCAACGCCCTGGACGCGCCAGCCTTGGGCGCGTCCTTGCGCCATTCCGCGTCCACGTTTACCGGCTCGCCGTTATCCTTCGATGGATCTTTCTGTTCCGCTTTCGGAGTCGCTACTTCAGCGCCTAAATCCTGCTTCCCCGGCAGGCCATAGACCACCGCGCGCTGATTCCCATTGAGCTGGCCCTGCGCGAACGCTTGAATCGATTCCGTCGAAGCACTCTCGTACCGCCCGATGTCCGCCGCCAGAAAATCCGGCGTGCCGAGATAGTGGTTGTAACTGTTCAGCCGGTCCGCGACCCCTCCGAACCCTCCCAGCGTCTCGAGTCCCGCGATGATTCTCGATTCGATCACGTTTCTCGCTCGCGTCAGCTCTGCAGCGGTCGGTCCGTCTTTGCGGAACGTATCCATTTCCGCGTTGATCGCTTTCTCAAGATCCTCGGGTTTCACTCCGGCTTTTGCCGTCACCTGCACTTCAAACACGGACCCGAGAATCAGCGACTGCTGATTCACCGCCACGTCTTGAGCGATCTGTTTTTCGTAAACCAGCTTCTTGTACAAGCGGCTGGACTTCCCGCCGCCCAGAATCGCCGCCGCAAGATCCGCTTCCGCGTCGCCGGGCTTGAAGATCGGCGAGGTCAGCCAGCCCATGTAAACGCGGGGAAGCTGGACGTTATCTTGCATCACCGCGTGACGTTCAGACGCAATCGGCGGTGTGTGCGCCTTGATCTTCGGCACGTCCTCGCCGCGCTTCAACGGCCCAAAATATTTTTGCACCAGCTCGCGCGCCTTCTCCGGATCGAAATCTCCGACAATCGCCACGCTCGCGTTGTTCGGCGCGTAATAGAGCTTGAAAAAATTGCGCACGTCCTCGAGCTTCGCGGACTGAATATCGAGATGCGAGCCGATGACTTCGCCGTAGTAAGGATGCTCTTTCGGAAAGAGTTGGTGGAACAGCCCCTCTTCCACGACGCCGTACGGAGCATTTTCCACGCTCTGCCTCCGCTCGTTGCGCACTACGTCCTGCTGATTCGAAAGATTGGCTTGGTCCAGCTTGTCCGGCAGATAACCCATGCGGTCGGACTCCAGCCATAGGGCGAGTTCGAGCTGGTTCGACGGCAACGTTTCGAAATAGTTGGTGCGGTCGAAGTCGGTCGTACCGTTGATGTCCGACGATCCGGCAGCTTCCAAATAATGAAAATGGGAGCTGCCTGGCACGTGCCGCGATCCTTCGAACATCATGTGCTCGAAAAGATGCGCGAAACCGGTGCGGCCCGGCAGTTCGTTCGCCGGCCCCACGTGATACCACAAATTTACCGCCACCATCGGCAGGCGATGATCTTCGGATAGAATCACCTCCAGCCCGTTCTCCAGTTTGTACTTTTCAAATTTCAGTTGCGGCACTTCGAGTGGCGCGGCTTTGGCCGCGGCCGCCTTCGTGGCAGCCTGCGCGGCCGCCTTCGCCGGAGACGCAGCCGGCGTTTGCGCGGGCAATGAATTCGCAAAAGCGAGCAAAGTGAACAAACCAAACGGCAATGCATTCTTACGAAGAAGCCTCATAGCGGTGTCCTCTCGATAGGTCGCAATATGACGATTAGGCGGCGGACAGCAGGCGCGGATGTCCTCAATGGCCCGGCTGTTAGCTTACCTTGCTCCTGAATGAGTGCAAGTCTTTTGCATTTCCGTTTGGCCCGGCGGGGCCGGGGCCTCAACGGAGCCTTCTGAAGATATTCCTACAGTTTCACTTCGCTGATCTGGACGATCGGCTGAGTATTCGTGTAATTCGGGATATCACTCAGGATGGTCTGGGCGTGCAAGCCGAAGGCATTCTGAAATTCCTCCACGGATTGAAATAGGAGATGCCCCATCGCCAGATATGGAGCAGGCGATCCGGGAGCCTGGCCAGCGATGCCTTCCTCGACGGCTACTCCCTTTAGCGCCGGACTCAATAAGCGCCGCACCATCGGAATATGCTTGTCGCAGT
>JBGQDD010000016.1:0-16485 GCA_041495665.1 Candidatus Acidiferrum sp. | reverse complement strand
TATAGGGACGCCATTCGAAGGTACGGCAGCGACAAGCCGGACCTGCGCTTTGGCATGGAATTGCATGAAGTGACGGATTGTTTCCCCGAAGAAGCGAAAACCAAGTTGCAAATTGAAGGCCATGTTTTCGCTTTTGCCGCCCCCGGCGCGGCAGGCTATTCGCGCAAGCAACTTGACGAGTTGACCGAGAAGGCCAAGTCGCTCCACGCGCGCGGAGCATACTTTGTAAAAGTGACGGCGGAAGGTCTGAGTTCGACGGTCGAGAAATTGATTGGGGCGGAAAACGTGAAGAAGCTCGCTGAGGCTTGCGGCGCGAAGGCAGGCGATCTCGTGGTTGCTGTTTCCGCTAAGGAACAGATCAAGGGCACGGAAGCGTCCGCGCTCATCGCCGGACAATTGCGATTGCAGCTCGGCGAAGCGCTCGGCGCGATCGACAAATCCCAATGGAAATTCCTGTGGCTCACGGGTTTTCCTCTCTTCGAATGGAGCGAGTCCGACAAAACCTGGGTGAGCGCCCAGCACCCCTTCACCGGCATCGTCGACGAAGACCTGGAAAAACTCGAATCCGCGCCGTGGGAAGTGCGTTCGAAAGGCTACGACCTGGTGCTGAATGGCAACGAGCTGGGCTCCGGCAGCATTCGAATTCACCGCCAGGACATTCAGGAGCGCCTCTTTAAAGCGCTCGGCTTGTCCGAAGAACAGTTGCGCCGCCGCTTCGGTTTTTTCCTCGACGCGCTAACCTACGGCACTCCACCGCATGGCGGCATCGCGCTGGGCATCGACCGCGTAGTCATGCTCCTCGCTGGCGAAAAGTCGATTCGCGAAGTGATCGCCTTCGCGAAAACCACCGCTGCGCAGGATTTAATGGCCGATTCGCCGTCGCCGGTCGATAAAGAACAGCTCGATCAGTTGGGGATTGCCATCAAGGAAAGATGAGCCGAATACGCATATTGCCGGAGGCGGTGGCGAATAAGATCGCCGCGGGCGAAGTTGTCGAGCGGCCGGCGTCGGTGGTGAAAGAGCTGCTGGAGAATGCCATCGATGCGGGCGCGAAGACGATTCGCGTCGAAGTGGAGGTCGGCGGCAAGCGCATGATCCGCGTGATCGACGACGGTCACGGGATGACGCACGACGACGCGCTGCTGGCGTTCGAACGCCACGCCACCAGCAAACTCCGTTCCGCAGAGGACTTGCTCTCGATTGCCACGCTGGGATTTCGCGGGGAAGCGTTGCCGACGATTGCCGCGGTATCGCGGTTGTTGCTCGAAACGCGGGACGAAGCCGAAGCCGAAGGAACGCGCATCGAATTCGCGGGGGGCAAGCTGGTCAACGTAAAGCCGGCGGGATTGCCCGCGGGAACGACCATCAGCGTTGCTGACATTTTTTATTGCGTTCCTGCGCGCAGAAAATTCCTCAAGTCGGACACTACGGAGCTGGGCCACATCGCTTCGCTGGTCACGCACTACGCGCTGGCAAATCCCGGCAAGCAATTTATTCTTACGACGCCGACCCAGGAAATTATCAATTGTCCGCCCGCGGAAAAGCTGGCCGACCGCGTGTATCAGCTCTTCGGCCGGCAAGCACTGGAAGAGCTGGTCGAAATTCCCGCCGTTTCATCCCCATTCCGCGCGGCCATCACCGAGCCGGAACTGGAGCCGGAGGAAGAAAAATCATCGCTGACGGTGAGTGGGTTTACCTCGCGACCTGACATACAGCGCACGAATCGCAACGGAATCTACATTTTCGTAAATCGGCGGCTGGTGCGCGACCGGCTGATTTTGCACGCCATTCACGAGGCCTATCGCAATATCCTTCCGCCGGCCGTTTTTCCCGCGACGCTGCTTTTTCTGGAAATGCCCTACGACGAAGTCGACGTCAACGTGCATCCCGCGAAAATCGAAGTGCGCTTCCGGCGCTCGCAATTTGTCCACGATTTCACGCGAGACGCGATTCGCCAGGCGCTGATGGGTGCGCGTCCAATCGCAAGTTTTGCCGCTGCCGCGGCTGCCGCGCCGCAAACGGCAGGCTCCGGGAATGGAAAGTTCTCCGGCGGAATCACGCCCGCACCGGTGGAATCGGGCGTGCCGCGCGCGATCATTCCGCCGATGGAAGAAATCGGGGTGGGCTCCGGCGTCGGCTCGGATGGCGGCTTCGATCTCACCGGCGCGCCGATGCGGCCTGTCGAGCAGCGGATTCCATTCACATCGGGAACTGCATTTGGCATGGCCGTCGCGCCGGCGCAAGTTTCAAGCGCGGGGAATTGGGCCGCGAATCTCGCTGCTCCGAGCGCGGACGCTCCGGCGAGCCTCCCGCGCCCGGAGCAAATCGCGGACTTAAAACCGCTGGGACAAGTCAGCGCGAGTTTCATCGTCGCGGTGAACGGCGAAGGACTTTGGATCGTGGACCAGCACGTGGCGCACGAGCGTGTTCTCTTTGAACAGCACCTCGAAGCACGCCGCGCCGGAAAAGTCGAAGCGCAGCGCATGCTCATGCCGTTGGTGATTGAGTTGTCGCCGCGGCAGATCGTCATTTTTGAAAAAATTGCCGAAGAATTGAACGCCAACGGATTCGAAGTCGAACCCATGGGGCCAAAGAGCGTGGCGATCCAGGCCGTGCCCGCCGGAGTCGGCGCGCCCGACGCTGAAAAACTGCTCACCGAAATTCTCGACGGCCTCGAGCGCGAGAACGCCGCGATTTCGATCGAAACTTTGCAAGCGAAAATCGCGGCGTCCACGGCATGCCATGCAGCAATCAAAGTGAACATGCCGCTCGAACAATCAAAAATGGAATGGTTGCTGGACGCGCTGGCAAAAACCGATTGTCCGATGAGCTGTCCGCACGGACGTCCGGTGGTGCTGCGCTATTCCATGAAAGAGATCGAGAAGGCCTTTCATCGCATTTGAAGAACGTGGTTAGTGGCTAGTGACGAGTGAGGGAGAGGGATGAGCGAAATGCAAAAAACGGCAGTGATCTTCGGGCTGGCGAACAAGCGGAGCATTGCCTGGGCGATCGCGAAAAAACTGCATGAAGCCGGCTGGCGGTTGGCCATCACTTACCAGAACGAGCGGTTAGAGCAGGAGGCCAGGGATTTGATCGTCGATCTGCCGGGTACCGCGGGTTTTATGTGCGACGTTACGCAGGATGCTCAGATCGCGCAACTCTTCGAAGCCTTGAAAGAAAGATTTGGCGTGCTCCACGGGCTCGTACATAGCGTGGCGTACGCGCCGGAAAGCGACCTGAAGGGCGAGTTTGTGAATACGACACGCGAGGGCTTCCGGATGGCGCACGACATCAGTGTGTATTCCCTGATAGCGGTCGCGCGCGGCGCGGCTCCGTTGATGACAGAGGGCGGCAGCATGGTGACCATGACCTACTACGGCGCGGAAAAAGTGGTGCCGAAGTACAACGTCATGGGCGTGGCCAAGGCGGCGCTGGAGGCGACGGTGCGGTATCTCGCCAATGATCTCGGACCGAAAGCGATCCGCGTGAATGCCATATCGGCGGGCCCGATCAAGACGCTGGCTTCACGGGGGATTACTGGGTTTACCGAAATGCTGAAAGTGCAGGCGGAGCGCGCGCCGCTGAAGCGCAACGTCGACCCCGCGGAGGTTGGAGCCACGGCCGCCTTCCTTCTCTCTGATGGGGGATCCGGCATTACGGGCGAAACACTTTACGTCGATTGCGGCTCGAACATCATGGCGGTTTGAAGTAGCGCGGCTATTCTTGCGGTTATAGATGCCCGTGCTTTTTTTACGATTGCGTCCGCGAAAAACGCACAGCCGGGAGTGGCTGGGCCACCGAAATGCCTAAACTTACCATCGCTATCGACGGTCCCGCGGGGTCCGGCAAAAGCAGTGTGGCGCGCCGCGTTGCGGCTATGCTCAAGTATTTGTACCTCGACAGCGGAGCGATGTACCGCGCGCTGGCGCTGAAAGCGCTGCGACGCCAAGTTGCACTGGAAAATGAGTCCTGCCTTGAAGCGCTTGCGAAAGAAACGCACATCGAGCTGAAGCCGCCTAGGCCGGAACAGGAAGCAGCGGGTGCGAAGAACTGTGTTTTCCTTGATGGTGCGGACGTGACGAAGGAAATTCGCACCGCAGAAGTGGCGCAGGCTGCGTCGCGGCTTGCAACGATTGCGAAAGTGCGCGAAGTGCTCGTTGCCGAGCAGCAGCGCGGCGGCGCAGGTGGCGGCGTGGTGATGGAAGGGCGGGACATCGGGACCATCGTGTTCCCCAAAGCCGAGCTGAAGATTTTTCTGGATGCTTCGCCGGAAGTGCGCGCGGAACGGCGCTGGAAAGAGCACCAGGAAAAAGGCGAACGGCTTACGCTCCCGGAAGTTTTTGACGAAATAATCGAGCGAGACAAGCGCGATCGCGAGCGCAAAGTTTCTCCGCTTGTGCGCGCGGCGGATGCCGTGCTCGTGGACAACACCGCTATGGGGATCGAGGAAACCGCGCGTCTCGTCGTGATGCTCGCGCAGGAGCGCGAGAAAGAATTGGCGGGAGTTGTGGGAGGAAAGCCGTGATCCGAACACTTGTGATGCTGGTGTTTTCCGCAGGAAGCGCGTTGTTTGTAATGCCCATGCTGGCGATCGCACAGACGAGTTCCAACCCAGCGGAAGCAGCGCGAAAATTCCGCTCGTACCTCGATGAAGATTGGAAACGCTGGATGCAGGAATATCCTGAAACGGCGACTTCCGTCGGATTTCCTGGGCAGAACCGCCGCTGGAGGGACGATTCGCGAGAGGGCATCGAGGTGAGAATTCGCCACCTCCACGAGAGTCTCGCGAAACTGAAATCCATTCCGCGCGCAGCGCTTCCTGCCGAGGAGCAACTGAACTACGAGCTCTACCGGGAACTGCTGGAAACGGCGGAAGAAGGATTGCAATACGGCGACGATCCCATGCCGTTTCGCAACGTCGTACCGCTCAATTTGTGGATGCCGATAACGCAGATGGGAGGAATCCAGCAGGGCGCGGCGGAAACCATGGCGACGATGCCGAATCGCACGGTTGCGGATTACGAAGACATCCTGGCGCGTCTCGAAGCGCAGCCAAAAAAAGTGGAGCAAAACATTGTGCTCCTTCAGGAGGGTTTGAAAAAAGGTTACGCGCCGCCGAAGCTGATGCTGCGGGATGTTCCGAAGCAGATCGCCGGTCTCATTTCTGCCGACCCGATGGGAAGCCCGCTGCTGGAGCCGTTCACGAGTTTCCCCGCGGGATTTCCCGAGGCGGAGCAAATCCGGCTCACGGACCGCGCCAAGAAGATTTACGCGAGCGCCGTCGCTCCGGCGTTTCAGAAGCTGCACGACTACGTGAAGTCGACGTACTTGCCGGCCTGCCGCGAAGCGATCGCGGCGACTGCTTTGCCGAACGGTGCGGCGGCGTATGAGTTTCACGTGCGCTGGCAGACCACCACGAAGCTGACGCCGCAGCAGATTCACGAAATTGGACTTTCGGAAGTGAAGCGCATCCGGGCGGAGATGGACAAAGTCATCACCTCCGCAGGATTTAAAGGAACTTTCCATGACTTCACGGAATTTCTGCGCACGGATGCGCGCTTCTACTTCGACAAGCCGGATGATCTGGTGAACGCCTACCGCATCATCGCAAAGAAGATCGATCCGGAGCTCGCGCACTTGTTCGGCAAGCTGCCGCGACTTCCGTACGGTGTGTGCGTGATTCCGGAGTTCAAAGCCCCGTCGCAGACGACGGCGTATTACCAACCGGGCGCACCGAGCGCGGGGCGACCCGGCTGCTATTTCGTGAACACTTTCAACCTGCACGCGCGGCCAAAGTGGGAGATGGAGGCGCTCTCGCTGCACGAAGCGGTGCCGGGGCATCATCTGCAACTTTCGCTCGGGCAGGAAATGGAGAACGTGCCTGATTTCCGAAAACACGTGGGGTACTCGGCGTTTGTCGAAGGCTGGGCGCTGTATTCGGAGAGCCTCGGCGAAGAGCTCGGCCTGTACAAAGATGCGTACTCGAAATTCGGGCAGCTCAGCTACGAAATGTGGCGCGCGGTGCGGCTCGTGGTGGACACCGGGATGCACTCGATGGGCTGGACGCGCGAGCAAGCGATTCAGTTTTTCAAGGACAATACCGGAAAAACCGATCAGGACATCACGGTGGAAGTGGATCGCTACATCGTGTGGCCCGGGCAGGCGCTGGCGTACAAGATCGGGCAGTTGAAGATTCGCGAACTGCGCACGGAAGCAGAAAAGAAACTTGGCGCAAAATTCGATGTGCGCAAGTTCCATGATGCGGTGCTTGAGGATGGTGCGGTGCCGCTGAGCGTGTTGGAAGCGAACATGAAGCATTGGATGGATTCGCTAGCCGCGCATTGAAGACTCCCCAGACTTTCCCGGACAGAAGGTGGCGCAAACTCATTCATTTAGATCGCCATGTGTCTTTAGGGCCGAGTCATTGGCAGGTACTTGAAAATTAACAATTTATGCTAAAAATCAGCCAAAAATGCGTTTTTTGAAAAACAGTGCTTGACAGAAAATCAAACTCCGTTTACCTTCGGGATACCTCAGTCGTACACCTGCTGTATTTTAGTGCAGGCCCTCACTGAGCGTGAAAAGCAGACTATGAGACACGAAGACAAATGCCAAGACGGAATGAAACCAAGGCGACCGGGTCTCGTGGACTGCTTATTCGCGCGGCTGTAAAGCAAACCGCCTAAGTCGTTTCGATGCAAAGCATTCCACCAGGGGATTTGTGTCAGTTCCCGCGGGTGAATCGCTCGAATACTAGAGTTTTCGTTGTAGGAGAAGTGATTCCGGAAGGAGGTGAACTTGCGCGACGCGCTGTTTCTCTGCAACGCGAAGCCGAAAGATGCGGAGCAGGAGGCCGTTTGGGAAAAGCTCGTCGAGAACACGCTCGGACTTCCAGAGACCTGGGAAGTTGCCTTGTCCGCAGGGAAGGACAAGCGCGAGAATTTCAAGCGGTTCCTGCCGCATCGTCCGGCAATTAGTACAACCGGCGCAGCGGGGAAACTCGCTGTGCCCTTTTTCGCCGTGACGGAAAATAGGAGAGTGCGGTGTGCTCAGGTTGGTGCGGACATCGAGCTCAGAAATTCCATGTTGGCCTTCGACTTCGACAGCCGGCTGATCAACAGCTCCATGGCCTCGACTGTCGAGAGCGGGCTCAGCACCTTGCGCAGCACCCAAATGCGGCTCAACTCATCCGGCGGCAGGAGCAGTTCGTCCTTACGGGTGCCCGAGCGTTGAATGTCGATGGCGGGGAAGACGCGCTTATCGGCAAGGCGGCGGTCGAGATAGATTTCCATGTTGCCGGTACCCTTGAACTCTTCGAAGATGACATCGTCCATGCGGCTGCCGGTATCAATGAGCGCCGTGGCGATGATGGTGAGCGAGCCGCCTTCTTCCACATTGCGCGCGGCGGCAAAGAAACGCCGGGGACGCTGCAAGGCGTTGGCATCGATACCGCCGGAGAGCACTTTGCCGGAAGGCGGCGTGACGGCGTTATAGGCGCGGGCCAGACGTGTGATGGAATCGAGCAGCACGACCACATCGCGCTTGTGTTCGACGAGGCGCTTGGCTTTTTCCAGAACCATTTCCGCAACTTGGATGTGGCGCTGGGGCGCTTCGTCAAACGTCGAGCTGATGACTTCGCCCTTCACGGTGCGCTGCATGTCGGTGACTTCTTCCGGGCGCTCGTCGATCAGCAGCACGATCAGCGCGACGTCTGGATGATTGATGGCGACGGCGTTGGCCATGGCTTGCAGCATCATGGTCTTGCCGGTGCGCGGCGGCGCATTGACCAAGCCGCGCTGGCCTTTGCCGACGGGGCAGAGCAGATCCAGCACGCGGCCGGTCATATTTTCCTTGGTGGTTTCCATCTTGAGGCGGCCCTGGGGATAGAGCGGCGTCAGGTTGTCGAAAAAGATCTTGTTGCGCGCGACCTCCGGGTCTTCAAAATTGACGGCTTCGACTTTGATGAGCGCGAAATATCGTTCGCCGTCTTTGGGCGGGCGCACCTGGCCGGAGACGGTGTCGCCGGTGCGCAGGTCGAACTTGCGGATCTGCGAGGGCGAGACGTAGATGTCGTCCGGGCCGGGGAGGTAGTTGTATTCCGGAGCGCGCAGAAAGCCGAATCCATCGGGGAGGCACTCGAGGACGCCTTCGGAGAAGATCAACCCGCTCTTCTCGGTCTGCGCGCGGAGGATCTGGAAGATCAACTCCTGCTTGCGCATGCCGCTGGCGCCGGGAATATTGTGTTCCTTGGCGATCTTGGCGAGGTCGGTGATGTTCTTTTCCTTCAGCTCGGCAAGGCTGATGCTCATCTGATTGTTTCCTTCAATGCTTGTTTCTTTTGGCATATGTCCTTAGCTTTGATTGTGAAACTTGACCCTGAGAATCCGGATTGTTTTTGAGGTGGCGCGCCGCACTGGCGGATAAGCGAAAACCTGCCAGGATGGGGCAAACCAGACTTTCTGCGACCGGAGGCAGCGCCGGGCCGCGGCAAACCTATGAATTCCTCAAGCGTAACACCGACCAGGTCGGGGTCAACTCGCGGGAAGGGCCGTACCCAAAACAACGCTGCTTAGTTGGTCAAACTCTTGTCTTTCTCGGCGCCGGCCACGAAAGGTTCCGCTACGGGCGCAACCGCGGCATGTTCGAGCGGCACCGTGGGCCGCTCCAGCGCAATCTGCAGCACTTCATCCATGGTCTCGACAAAATGCATCGTAAGGCTGGCGAGGATCTCCTGCGGGATTTCCGCTAGGTCCTTCTCATTGTCCTTCGGAAGCAGTATCGTACGCAAGCCCATTCGATGGGCGGCCAGCAGTTTCTCCTTGACGCCACCGATGGGGAGCACCTTGCCGCGCAGGGTGATTTCGCCGGTCATGGTGACGTCGCGGCGCACGGGATTCTTCGTCAGCGCGCTGACGATGGACGTGCAGATGGTGATGCCCGCGGAAGGACCGTCCTTGGGGATGGCTCCTTCGGGCACGTGCACGTGAATGTCGATGTTGCGGTAGAAATCCTTGGGCAGCCCGAGCAGGTTGGAGCGCGAACGGACGTAACTCATCGCGGCTTGCGCGGACTCCTGCATCACGTCACCCAGCTTGCCGGTGAGCGTGAGGCGGCCCTTGCCTTCCATGAACGTAGCCTCTGTCGACAGCACGGAGCCCCCGACTTCGGTCCACGCCAGGCCGGTGGTCAGGCCAATTTCGTTGTGTTTCTCGAGCCAGAATTCGCGGTACTTCAGCACGCCCAGGAAGTCGTTGGCGTTGACGGGCGTGATTTCCACGTTTGAGCTCGCACCGTCGGTGACCACCTTGCGGGCCATCTTGCGCGCGATGTTCTGAATCTCTCGCTCCAGGCTGCGAACTCCCGCTTCGTGCGTGTAATGCCGGATGATGTGAAGAAGGCCTTCGTCCGTAAATTTGATGTTCTTGTCGGTAAGGCCGGTCGCTTCGCGCGCGCGCTTCACCAGGAACCGCTTGGCGATTTCGAGTTTTTCTTGCTCCGTATAGCCGGGGAGCCGCAGGATTTCCATGCGGTCCATGAGCGGCTGCGGGATGGTGTGCAGGACATTGGCCGTGCACACGAACATGACTTTCGAAAGGTCGTACTCCACGTCCAGGTAATGGTCCGTAAACGAGTGGTTTAGTTCCGGATCAAGCACTTCCATCAACGCCGCTGACGGATCGCCCCGGAAGTCTGTGGACATCTTGTCGACTTCGTCCAGCACGAATATCGGGTTCACCGTGCCGGCCTTCTTCATCATCTGGATGACCTGGCCGGGCAGGGCGCCGATATAGGTGCGGCGATGCCCGCGGATTTCAGCTTCATCACGGACGCCGCCCAGCGAAACTCGCACAAACTTGCGGCCCGTTGCATGGCCGATGGACATGGCCAGGGAAGTCTTGCCCACGCCCGGAGGCCCGACGAAGCAGAGAATCGAGCCCTTGGGGTTCTTCACCAGTTGGCGAACCGCCAAAAACTCAAGGATCCGCTCCTTGACCTTATCGAGGCCATAGTGCTCCTCGTTCAGGATTTTCTCCGCGGCCTTGATGTCGCGGATTTCCTTGGATCTCTTTTTCCAGGGCACGGCGAGCAGCCAATCGAGGTAGTTGCGGCTGACCGTGGACTCCGCGGACATCGGAGGCATGAGTTCCAGGCGCTTCAGCTCCTGGATGGCCTTCTCGTGGACTTCCTTGGACATCCCGGCGGTGTCGATCTTCTTTTTCAGCTCGTCGATTTCGCTCTTCTCGCCGCGGCCCAGTTCTTTCTGAATGGCCTTGAGTTTTTCGTTCAGGTAGTACTCTTTTTGCGCGCGCTCCATCTGGCGCTTCACGCGCGTATTGATGTTGCGGTCGACGTTGAGCTTTTCGAGCTCGATTTCCAGGATGTCGCCAATGCGGTTCAGCCGCTCGAGGGGATCGACGGTTTCGAGCAAATCCTGCTTTTCATCCACCGGCAGTTGCAGGTTTGCGGCAATCGTATCCGAGAGGCGCGCTGGATCATCCACGCGCGCGGCCGCGATCATGGTGTCGTAATTCAGGCTCTGCGAAAGCTTGATGAACTGTTCGTAGAGCGCGGTGATCTTTTGGACGGTCTGATCAACTTGCGGTGATGGCTCGACACGTGCGCCCAGCAAGCGAACCGTGGCGCGGAAGAATCCCTCTTCCGTGGCGATCGACAGGGCCCGAGCACGTTCCACACCTTCCACAAGAACCTTGATATTGCCATCGGGAAGTTTGACACTCTGCACGATATTGGCGAGAGTTCCGACGGCGTAGATCTCTTCCGGCTTGGGGTCATCGACCGAAGCATCGTGCTGCGTGGAAAGGAAGATCTTCTTGTCGCCGGCCAGCGCTTCTTCGAGCGCGCGGACGCTGGCCTCGCGGCCGACGATAAAGGGGGTCATCTGCTGCGGGAAGATGACCATGTCGCGCACCGGCATCATGGGCACGCGCTTCAGTTCCTGTTTTTCGCGAGTGAACATTCAGTCCCCTGGATTCTGTTGGTGCGGCCCTGGAATGGCCGCGCATCAAGATTGAAGCCCGAGCGGCTTATCCAGCCTTCTCGAGCAAACTCCAATTGATTTCGCGGGTGCGGACCATGTCCGCGGTGACCACGAAGTCGCGCACCTTCCGCTGCATGGGAAGGTGGTACATCAGTTCCAGCATGAGGTCTTCGAGGATCATACGCAAGCCGCGGGCGCCGACTTTGCGCTGAAGTGCCAACTCCGCGACGGTCTCGAGTGCGTCGTCCGTAAACCGCAAGCGCACGTTTTCGAATTCGAATAGACGCTGGTATTGCTTCAGCAGCGCGTTCTTCGGCTCGGTCAGAATTTTCACCAGCGTGCCCTTGTCGAGATCGTTCATGACCCCCGCGACCGGCAGGCGGCCCACAAATTCAGGTATCAGTCCGTAGCGAATCAGATCGCCCGGCTGCACTTGCTCGAGCAGCTCGGTGTTGCGCCGCTGCGGCGTCGTTGGCGCGGAATCCGTGTGGAACCCGAGCGAACGGCGGCCGGCCCGCTTCTCGATGATTTTTTCAAGCCCGACAAATGCTCCACCGCAAATAAAAAGAATGTTCGTCGTATCCACGGGCGTAAATTCCTGGTGCGGATGCTTGCGGCCGCCCTGCGGAGGCACATTGGCCACCGTGCCCTCGAGAATCTTCAGCAGCGCCTGCTGCACGCCTTCACCGGACACATCGCGGGTAATCGAAGGGTTCTCATCCTTCTTGGCAATTTTGTCGATCTCATCGATATAGATGATGCCGGTCTGAGCCTTCTGCACGTCGCCGTCAGCCGCTTGCAGCAATTTCAGAATAATGTTCTCGACGTCTTCACCCACGTAGCCCGCTTCGGTGAGCGTGGTGGCATCAACGATCGCGAAAGGCACATCCAGCATGCGCGAGAGCGTCTGCGCCAGCAAAGTCTTGCCCGTGCCGGTGGGGCCAATCAACAGAATATTGGACTTGCTGAGTTCGATTTCGCCCGGCTGCTTGTTCAGGAAAATCCGTTTGTAGTGGTTGTAAACCGCGACCGCGAGTTTCTTCTTCGTGCGATCCTGCCCGATGACGTAGCCATCCAGGAATTGCTTGATTTCCGGCGGGCGGGGAAGCCGCTTCGTCGGCGCGGCGGCCTGTTCGCGCTTTTCATCTTCCAGAATGGTCTGGCAAACGCCCACGCACTCATTGCAGATGTAGGCGCGGGGATAGTCCGAAGGCGAACTGATCAGCTTTTCGACCTGCTCCTGCGTCTTATGGCAAAAGGAGCAGCGCAAAGGCTCATCTGGATTAAATTTTTTCACTGGTGTGAAGGCCTCGTCTCCGCTGGGCTTCGACGGAGTCTCTAACCACTATTCTAGGCCGATTATTCCCCGGAGCGAAAGAGAAAGTCGAAAGGTTGCTAACTTCTTGGAACTGGCGCTCGATCCCGGCTTCAAACCGCAAAGCACTCCGTGGCGCGGAATTCTACCGGTGCTTATAAATAATCTCGTCGATCATCCCGTATTCCTTGGCCTGCTCGGGATTCATGATGTAGTCCCGCTCGACGTCCTTCTCGATCTTGTCTACCGGCTGCCCGGTGTGCTTGGCCAGCAGCGTATTGATGGTCGAGCGCATGCGCAGAATCTCTTTCGCATGCAGGTCAATGTCTGTGGCCTGCCCGCCGAGACCGGACATCCACGGCTGGTGAATCAGGATGCGCGAATTTGGCAAGGCAAATCGTTTTTTAGCAGCGCCACCGGCGAGCAGCACGGCCGCGATGGAAGCCGCTTGACCCACGCAGGTGGTGACCACGTCCGGCTTCACGAACTGCATGGTGTCGTAAATGGCGAAACCCGCGGTGATCGAGCCGCCCGGTGAGTTGATGTAAAGCTGAATGTCTTTCTCGGGGTCTTCGGCCTGCAGGAAGAGCATCTGCGCCGTCGCCAGATTGGCGACGTGGTCGTCAATTGGTGTGCCAATAAAAATGATGTGCTCTTTCAATAGCCGCGAGTAAATGTCGTAGGCCCGCTCGCCGCGGCTGGTTTGTTCGACCACCATGGGTATGAGCGTTGTGCCGCGATACTCGGGTTCGTCGAAATTTTTCATTTGGGTAAATGTCGCTGGCACTTGGCCGGAGTGTGTCACTTTGAATCCGTCGCCGCATTCGCTGCCGCAACGGTCTTGATTTTGGCGTTCTGCGCCAGCCAATCGAGCGTCTTATCACTGCGCAGCTTGGCTTTCATCCTATCGAGCGTGCCCTGCTTTGTCAAACGCGCGCGAATCGCTTCCGCCGATTCGCCACCGTGGCTGGCCATGTGTTCCAGCTCGTGCGTGACCTCTTCGTCGGTTACGTCGATGGTTTCCGCCGTGGCGATGTGGTCGATAATCAGTTCCGCCTTCACGTCGTCTTTGGCGCGCTCTTCCTGCCGCTTCCGTAGCGTCACCCAGTCCACGTTCACCGCCCGCGGATCCACGCCTTGCGCGGCCAGCGACCGCACCACGCGCTCCAGTCGCACGTCCATTTGATGTTCGACGAGCGCTTCGGGAACGGGGAAGTCGTGGAGCTTCACGATTTCCGCGAGAACCTTTTCGTGGAGTAGTTCTTTGTGCTTGTGGTCCCGCTGATGTTCCAGGCCCTCGCTGACCTTTTTCTTGAGCTCCTCCAGCGTGGCCGCGTCGCTGACATCTTTTGCAAAATCGTCATTCAGCTCCGCGAGCTTTTTCGTCTTGATACCCAGCACTTCGACGGCGTAATGATACTTTTTGCCGGCCAGCTTGGGATCCGGATAGTCGGCGGGATAGTCGACGTCAAAATTCTTGTGCTCCCCGGCGCTGGCGCCTTTCAAGTTGGCGTTGAACGGCTCCATAGTCTCTTCCGCGCCGATGTGGCAGAGAACGCTGTCGGCTTGCAGTGGATCGCCGCCGCCGTCAGGAGTGCCGAGCAGTTTCACCTGGGCGAAGTCGCCGTCTGCGATGGCGCGGCCCTCGGCGGGCGCAAATGTCGCGGCACGCTCGCGCATCTCTTCCAGCGTTTTCGTCACGTCCTCGCCGGTGATGTCCATCGTGGGCATCTCGAACTCCAGGCCCTTGTAATTGCCCAATTCGAATTCCGGCAACACTTCGAAGACCGCGCGGAACTTCAGCGGCTGCCCTTCGTTGAAATCCAGCTTATCCACTTGCGGTTGTGAGACCGGCGTGAGTTTCTGCTCCGCCACGGCTTTTTCCACGCGTTCCGGCACCAGCGATTGCAGCACTTCTCCCTTGATGTCCTCCGCAAACTTCCGCCGGATCAGCGATACGGGCGCCTTGCCGCGGCGGAATCCCGGCACGTTCGCGACGCGCGCGAACTCCTTCGCCACGCTCTCGATCTTTTTCGTTACTTCTTCCGCGGGAATTTCCAATTCCAGCTCGCGGCGGCAGGTTGCTTCAGCCATACAACAGTCCTTTCCTGGGACCCCACTCAGATTCTTGACAGTACGGTTGCTGGTCTCGACGGCATGCGACCCGGTCTGAGGCTACGGACAATCCCGGTTTTCGTTTCAGAAGAGGCCAAACAGGTGAGCACTCACCCTGCAACTCGAATTCTCAGTATAGGCGACGCCTTCCACAGCGTCAATTCGATGGGGAAGTAGGTGATCAGATCCAGACTTACTGGAAGCAAAGGGTGCGCGAGCGCTACTTAGCCGCAATTCCTTCGGCAATTCCCGCTGCAACTGGCACCTTAAAGAGTTCGTGCTGATACGCCTTAACCATGAGAAGAATCCAGAGCACGAGGCCCACCAGGCCAATCAGCATGGAAATAGCAGCCCACAAGCCGAAACCGATCAGGCCGCCACTGCCGAGAATCATTCCCAAGCCAATTCGAAGAATGGTCAACGCTCCGAAGACTACAATCGATTGCGCGGCGTGGAATTTCACGAAGGGCCGCTTGTCGATCAGAAGGAAGATAATCCCGGTGACCCAGCCAACGGCGTAGCAGAGCAATCCGGCGACGTTCTCCGCGAGCCCATCGCTGGAAGGCGCTGCTACGACTGTCCCTGCGTCCTGGTTCGCACCGCATTTCGGACAGAACGCCGCGCCGCCGACTTCGGTGCCACAAGCTTTGCAGAATGCCATTGTAGATCCTCCCACAAGGTTTGACTGCGCGAAGCCTAACAAAAAAAGGCGTGGAAGCGCAATGCTCGAAGTTTTTATCAATCTTGCCGGAGAAACGGATCACCAAATCTCGCATGGTTGTTCAGCCGGTCACACCATGGCAAATCTGAGTCGTGGCCATCGGAGTCTTCGCGCCAGCAGTAGGTTGTTTAGTCGGCCGCAGCCGGCTGATTCAGCGCGCTTGTCAAATCGGCGTGCAGCAAACGGTGGAACAGGTGTTCGCCGGCTTCGCGGCGCACCGACAGGCGGCCCGCCACATACGCGCGTGAAGCGAGGCCGCGCTGGACGGCGTCGCAGATGGCTTCATCTTCGTCCTGCACTTTATCGCTGACTTTGATGCTCGCTTTGTTTTTCTTCGAAGCCTTCTTGCTGATGTCCGCAAAATAGTAATCGAAAACGACGGCGCACTTGTCCACGCCCATGGGAAGAACGAGATTGGTGTCCATCACGCCTTCGTAGGCGTTGATCATGAAATTCGGATAAATCCACAGATAAAAAGCGCGTCCCCGCCGGGTAGCCGCCACTCCCGCTTCCGATTTAGAGCCCGAGGAGAGCGGGCTGGATTGCAAACACGCGCGCTCGAAATTCTGGATGGTATATTTCGTGTATTCGATGACGCTGCTCAATCCTTTGTGCGCGTGGGGAACGTGGTAGCCGCCATCGAGATAGTTGTCCACGTACACTTTCCAGTTACAGTGCAGCGTGTAGATGCGCCGGTCGAAGTATTTCAACTTCTTCGCGAGCTGGAGCGGTGCGACAATTTCTGGAATCGCGCCGAGAAAATCCCCGAGAGGTGCGGCGCGCCCATCCAGGTTTACAAAAACAAAATTCTCCCAGGTATCCACTTTCACGGGCACGAGGCCGTTTTTCGCGCGGTCGAAATTGCAAACGCCTTCAAATTCGACCATGCCCTTTAGCGCGCCGTCCGTTCCGTAAGTCCAGCCGTGATACGGGCACCGAAACTGCTTTGCGCAGCCTTCCGTTTCGGTGACCACCGCGGCCGCATGATGCCGGCAAACGTTATAGAACGCCCGCAACTGCCCGTCATCGCCCCGCGCCACCACGAGGGGCTCTCCCCCGAGGTCCGCGGTGAAAAAACTTCCCTTGTCCCGCACCTGATCGGCACGGCCGACGACCTGCCAGGTTTTGGCAAACACGCTCTGCTGCTCCAGTTCGCCGACGCGCGGATCGAAATACCATGGCGAGGGAATCGTCCACGCCTGATCCAGCGGATCATTCGGATTGTAGAGATTAAGCAAGTCTCGAATATTGCGCTCCATCAGTTTCTCCCGTCCCATATCTCGCTGAGCACAATCCCTTTGAAAGCCATGCACACTTCATACCGCGAAACGCGAT
>JBGQDD010000015.1:0-17121 GCA_041495665.1 Candidatus Acidiferrum sp. | reverse complement strand
CGAATGGCGCGGCAACCGCCACCTGCTTCCACGGCGCGGAATTCGCCGCCGTCATCGAGCAGAAGAATATCTATGCCGCGCAGTTCCATCCGGAAAAGAGCGGTGATCCCGGCGCTCGCGTCCTGCAGAATTTTCTTAGGATCGCGACGTGAGCCTCGCACACCGCATCGTTCCGTGCCTCGATACCGACGGCGAACGCGTCGTCAAGGGAGTCAACTTCGTCGGGCTGCGCGATGCCGGCGATCCCGTCGTACTCGCCGCCCGCTACAACGCCGAAGGCGCCGACGAACTGGTGGTGCTGGACATTGCCGCATCGCGCGATCGCCGTCCTACTTTTCTCGAAACCATCCGGCGCGTGGCCGCGGAATTGGCCATCCCCCTCACCGCTGGCGGCGGCATTCGCACGCTCGAAGACGGCCGCGCCGTGGTGCGCGCCGGCGCGGACAAAATCACCGTGAACACCGCCGCCGTCCAGCGGCTTGCGCTGATTTCCGAATTGTCGCGAGAATTTGGCGCGCAAGCTGTCGTCCTGGCGATTGACGCGAAGCGCGCCGGCGATCATTGGGATGTCATGGTTCGCGGCGGGCGGGAATCCACCGCTCTCGATGCCGTCGAGTGGGCGCAGCTGGGGGTCGCAGCGGGCGCCGGTGAAATTCTGCTCACCTCGGTGGATCGCGACGGCACGCAGCGCGGTTTCTATGTAGCGCTGACCGCGGCAATCTCCAGAGCCGTAACCGTCCCGGTGATCGCGTCCGGTGGCGCCAAATCGCCCGAACATTTCGTCGAAATCTTCCAGGACGGCGCGGCGGACGCGGCACTAGCGGCTTCGATCTTCCACGATGAGGTGCAATCCATTCGATCGCTGAAGGAATTCCTTGCGGCTCGCGGCGTCGAGGTGCGCTTGCCGTGCTGATTCCCTGCATCGATCTACAAGGCGGGCGGGCGGTCCAGCTAGTTCACGGACGGAAGCGTGAGCTTGCCGTCACCGACGTCTTCGGCCTTCTGAAGAAGTTCAAGGAATATCCCTGGTTGCACGTTATCGATCTCGATGCCGCCATGGGAAGAGGCCAGAGCGACGAACTCGTGCGCGAGCTCTGCAAAAGCGCGCGAAGAGATTTCGGCATGAAGGTGCGCGTCGGCGGCGGGATTCGAACTGTCTCTCGTGCCAAAGAAATTGCCGGATGGGGCGCGAGCCAAGTCATTGTTGGAAGCGCCGCTTTCCATAAGGGAAGAGTGAACACCGGATTTCTGCGGCAGCTCACAAGAAAGGTTAATCGAAAACGAATCGTCATCGCGCTGGACACTGCCCGGGGACAGATTACGATCCACGGCTGGCGCACGCGCATTGCAGTTCACGCTGAAGCGGTGATGATGCAGCTCGAACCCTTCTGCGCGGGGTTCTTGTGCACCGACGTGGACCGCGAAGGCACGATGACGGGCGCGAACCTCGAATGGTTTTGCAGGCTGCGCGCCGCGACTTCCCATCCGATCATCGCCGCGGGTGGCATCAAGACGAGACGAGAGATTGCCGCACTGGAAAAGATGGGCATGGATGCCGCCGTCGGCATGGCCATGTACAAAAACCGGCTGCGCTAACCTGCGCGCGCGAGCCTCGCCGCGTCTTCTCTCCAGCCCCGTGATTTGGCAAGGGCATCCCGCCGCGTCAGCGCATATACGCGTCGGTGATGTACTGCTGCACCATGCGCTGGGTGTTGAAGAACGAGCCGTTGATGGCAATGGCGTGCTGCATGACTTCCAGGAATTTTACGCGATCGTTGTAGTACATCGGAAGAATCACGCCTTCCAGCTTGCTATAGAGCGATTCGGCTTCGGCCGCGTTGTCGGTCGGAGCGTTGCCGGCAGCGCTGCGCCGCGATTCGCCGATGCACCAGCCGGTGACGCCTTCAATGTGGCCTTCCACCCACCAGCCGTCGAGAATGCTCAAGCTCGGCACGCCATTCAGCGCGGCCTTCATACCGCTGGTGCCGGAAGCCTCAAGAGGAAACTGCGGCGTGTTGAGCCAAAGATCCACGCCGGAAGTCATCTTTCCGCCGAGCTCGAGATTGTAATCGTCGAGGAAAACCACCGGCACCGTTTTTCGCAACGCTTTTTTCGCGTGGAAAATCCGGCGAATAATATCCTTCCCGCCGCCATCATTCGGATGCGCCTTGCCGGCATAAATAATCTGGAAGTGGCCGGCATTCTTTGCAATCTGCCGGAGACGATCGAGATCGGCAAGGATCAGGTCGGCGCGCTTGTAACCCGTTGCGCGGCGCGCGAAACCGATCGTGAAGGCCTCGGGATCAAACTTTAAACCCGTTTTCTCGCGCACCACTTCGAGCAAATCGTGCTTGGCGATCAGATGAGCCGCCCAGACTTCCTCCGGTGGCAAGCCCAGCGCGCCCCGCAAGCTGTAGTTGTCCTCACGCCACGATGGAATATAGCGGTCGAAGAGTTGCTGAAACGGGGGCGAAGTCCACGTCCCGGCATGCACCCCGTTGGTGATGGCCTCGATCGCTGCTTCCGGAAACATCTGGCGCGAAGTTTCGCCGTGCTGCTTGGCAACGCCGTTGACGTAGGTGCTCAGGACCAGCGCCAGCTGCGTCATGTTGAAGGAGGCGCCGCGGCGCGCGGCTTCCTGCAAGCCCGGAAAATTCTGTTCCGCCTGCAAAACACGCTTCATTAAATCCGCGGAAGAAGCGTCTTTTAAATCGAGAAACTCCATCTCGTCGGGAAACACGCGCGCGAGGTATTCCATCGGGAAGCGGTCGTGTCCGGCGGGCACCGGAGTATGCGTGGTGAAGACGCACTTGCTGCGGACCTTTTCGATGTCCTCGCTGCGAATGGATTTGCGGCCGGCCTTCGTCGCTTCATCGTCCAGCAATTGCAGCGCCAGCAGCGCCGCGTGGCCTTCGTTCATGTGGTAGCGCGTGAGGTCGCTATAGCCGAGCGCGCGCAGAATACGCACGCCTCCGATTCCCAGCACGACTTCCTGACACAAACGATAGTAAGAATCGCCGCCATACAAAGCGCCAGTGAGATTGCGGTCGGCGTCGGCGTTTGAAGGGAGGTCGGCATCGAGAAAATAGATGGGCACTTCAAAACCGCGCACCCCTTTTGCGGAGTACCGCCAGCACCGGAGTTCCACGCGGCGGTTTTCAATCGAGACGCTGGCTCGCGCGGGCTCTTCCGTCAAGAAGTCTTCCACACGCCACTCGACCGCTTCTTCGGTTTGCGAGCCGTCTTCGGCGAGACGCTGCGTGAAGTATCCCTTGCGGTAAAGCAGGGAGATGGCCACCATGGGCAGGCGCAGGTCCGCAGCAGCACGAATGGTGTCGCCCGCAAGAACGCCCAGCCCGCCGCTGTAGCTCGGCATAGCGTTCTCCAACGCAATCTCCATCGAAAAGTAAGCGACCAGCCGCTTTATGGAATTCACCTGACTTGCCATTTCACTCGCTTCTCGTTTGGGTGCGGGCAACCGCTACCGTGCGGAAAAACACGCATCGTTAAACCTTAGATTGTCAGGGATTCGTCGCGCGCAAGCAAGTATTGTGGGAACGGATTGTGTCCATTCGTCCCGTTCGAGTGTTCCATCGAGAGACCCTGGCGGGGGTGGCGATCTATGCGGCACTCTCGCGGCTGATGCGCAGGCCGGACAAACGACACGAATCAGGGGAATGGGCACGGTCGCAGAGCCGGAACTGATGTCTACGTTCCAGAGCGCACCAAGTGGCGCAAAGCCCCGCTATTGGGTGACGGTTTTTACGGCGTCGCCGACTTTGAAGCCCGCGCCGGATACTGCGACGGCGACGGCGGAAATGTCATCCACTTCGGTGATCTTTACCACGCCGACCGCCGAGGACAAACGGCGGATGACCTGGCCCGTGGCCGGGTCCTTGATCTCGCGGGTGACGCGCTCGACATTGAGCTGGTCACCGACTTTCAGGCCAGCCTTGCCCCCAACGTTCAGAATGATCTGTCCGCCTTCGACGGCTGCCACGAGGCCGGAAACGCTGATGGTGCGGGTCTGCAGCTTGGTGTTGTTGGCGACGATCCCTGTGCTCATCTGATCCACGGCGTTCTTAACGGCCTCACCAATTATCGTTTGCTGGAAGTCGCTGCTGCCGAAGTTGGCACCACCCGCGCCGAAGCCTTTCCAGTTGCCGCCACCGCCCACCAAGGAAGTGCTCTCCCGCGAAGATTCCCCTTTACCCTCCGCCACGCCGAGGATCTCCGCTGTGTCGATGTCCACCATCCGGGCGTTGACGGCAACGATGGCTTTGCTCTTCTTGTGCCCAAATCCGCCGAGGCCAAGCCCGCCGAGACCTGCACCGGCGCCTCCGATATTGGTGTTCTTGGTCTCATTACCGAACTGCGTGACGCTGCCCACGATGATGGCGTCGACTCCGAGGAGTTTCCCGATTTTGGCGGCGGAGGTTGGATTCGCGCGATCGCTGTTCGAGAAATTCTGCTCGGTGAGAATCTTATCGAGTGCTTTGCGCTCGATGACGGAATACGTGCCGTCCTTAACGAGGTTGTTCACCAGCAAGTCTGAGATGCCCTTGCCGACGTCCACGTTGGTGCCAAAGACCGCCGCGGAGGCGGTCTGAACAGTGGCGTAGTCGAAATCGAAAATGGCTACGCGCTTCTTGCGTCCCTGGGGCATAGCCGGAGCGTTCGCTTGCGCGGGAGCTGCAGCGGCGGCCGGCGCCGCAGCGGGAGCGGCGGGCTTTGCCTGGGCGTTAGACGCCGGCGCCGCGATCACAAGGCTGAAAGCCAAAACCAGAGCGGACCACACAAGCTTTTTCATGAGGGACCTCACACTTGGGACTTTTTTCTTCGAAAGACAAAATACCGCCGCGAAGTAGCATGAATGTTACTGGCCTGCCGATGCGGGTGTCAATCCGAGTCTCCACATTGCTGCGACTTTGTAACGTGGAAGAAACCGGCAGACGGGACGAGCCTTTGCAAACATGGCAAGAGAAAACGCCTCAAGTCGGAAGGTGCGTGTGATTGAGCTATGAAATCTGCGAGCTGGACATCCACGGCCGGTGCTGCTTCTCCCCGGAAAGCAAAGAGGAGCGCGGAAGCGCCCCCCTCTTGCCAAACACCTGCTCGATTTGTCGCCGCTTCGTTAGAACTCGAAGCGCACGGACAACTGCGCCTGGCGCGGATCGCCCACGCCCTTCCGCAGAAAGCCGTCGAAGTTTAACGCATCAGGTGTAGTGAGCGGGTTAACGTTGTTCTTGTTGTTAAACGTATTGAACATTTCGAGTTTTGGGATCAGAGCGTAATGTTCGCCGAAGTGGAACCGACGAGAGACACCGAAGTCAAGCGTGAAAAAGGCATTGTCCTTACGTAACGAATTGCGCGGCAGGACTCCGCTGCTCCCGATGCGAGGTGAAGGAGAAATAGGTTGGGCCGAATGCGCTTGCATCCTCAAATTTCCCTCAATGCCCCACGGCAGATCTGCCACGGTGTAAAAATTGAACTTGTGGCGCTCGTCGCGGTCGGAATAACCGTACTCTTCGCCCAGATTAAATAGATTTACGTAACGGAAACTGAACGGGTCGCGCTCGTTGGAATCGTCGTCCCGATCAACGGAGTAGGTATAGTTCCCGTCAAAGAGGAAACGATGACTCATGCGCTTCCTCATGCCGATTGTAAATCCGCGATAGAGTGATTTTGCCGAGCTGACGGTGTCGTTGATGCTTCCGACCAGCGGGAAAGGAGCTGCCACTCCAGAACCAAATACGTCGCTCGGATAGGTTACCGTGGAACCACTGCTGGGGACGCAAATGCCGGGATTGATGTTCGTGAACGTGACACCGGGCTTATTCAGAGTCGAACAATTGAAAGCCGTGCTCACGCCCTTATTCGGATCGATGAAGCGAGTCAGGTGCACCCCCTTTGACCAAGTGAAATCAACGTAAGCGCTATATTCACCGGCGATTTGCTGTTCGTAGCCCACGTTGGTCGCGTAGATCCGCGGGTTGGCGTAGTCCTTGCTGAATACCTGGACGCCCGCTCCGACAAGCGGCAGGGGCTGCGGAGTAATGGGCACGATGCCAGGGTAGGTCGGCGGTGGACCACCTGCCGTGTTGAAGAATGTTCCCGCGGCGATGGATTGTTGCTGCACGCCGTTCGTTGTGATTGAGCCTACTTGTGTCAGCATGTTCTGGCGCGCGTTGAAAATGCCCCAACTGGCGCGCAAAGCAGACTTGCCGTCGCCGCGAATATCCCAAGCGAAACCCACCCGCGGCTGAAACTCCTTATTCTGATTCGGCAGTCGGCCGTTAGACGGGAAAGTCGGATCGCTCAGATAGACGCCATAGGAGGTTTGCGCGGGCGGTACGACCGGATCTGGGAAACGCTGTGCATCCCAGCGGAGGCCGTAGTTGAATGTGAAGTTGCGCCAGATTTTCCAGGTGTCTTGAACGAAGAGCGAAAAATCCTCATTGGCGATAGTAGAGGCCCCGGATTGATCGGGTGTTTGACTGGACGTTACCGGCCCATGCTGCAGGTAAAGAAGCAGCGGGCCACTAGCGATCGTGGCGCCGTTCAGGCAACTTGGATTTGAATTGAGGTCACCGAAGGAACCATCGGAACATTCCACCGCGCCAGGACCAAACCCTGGCCCTAGAGAGGCAGGCGAGGCGTAATGCAAGAAACCCGTCACGCTGTCAAAAATGTATTTGCCGTTGAAGAACCCGCGGAAAATCTGCGGGTTGCGGCTGTGAATCCATTCGCCCCCGAATTTCCAGGTGTGTTTCCCTGCAATCAGCGAGAAGTTGTCGCGGATGTCGGTGCGCCAGAATAGTTCATCAATGCTCGGCTCCAGAAAATAGGGCTGCCCGAACCGGAAACTCGTGCCAAAGCCCATCGCTGTGTCCGGAACGGCGTTCGGATTAATCGTGTTGCGCGGCCGGTTCTCCCGTGAATACGTAAAATGTGCCTCATTCAACTTGTTACTGGAAACAGTACTAAACCAGTTTGCGTTCACTACCTGAATTTTGCTTGGTCCCTCGATACCGTTCGCGGAACTGCCATAGGTCGGCACATCGAAAGTCTGGTTCAGGTTCTTGGACCAGTCGTAGCTGTACGAGCCGAAAATTTGATTCTTGGCGTTAAGGTTGTAATCCACACGGCCAAACACAGAAGCATTCCGAATTGGATGTGCCACCGCCTTGCTCTCATCGGTGTTCTGGCACGGCGCCAAATCGGCCGTCTTGAAGAAATTGAGCAACACCTGGCGCTGGCAATCGGGGCTGGCGCCGATCTGGGCGTCAGTGATATTGGAGTTGAAAACGGGGCTGGATATGGCACATGAAGTTCCGATCGGAACACTTAGATTCTTGCGTGTCAGGTCCTCACGAATGCCTTCAGTGGCCCCGAAGAAAAAGAGCTTGTCCTTGATTATCGGGCCACCGAGGCTGCCTCCGAATTGATGACGGCGGAAATTATCCAGAGGCTGTCCGTCGGATGTCGCGGCGGTGAGCCCTTCCGTACGGAAATATTCAAAAGCACTGCCGTGGATATTGTTGGTGCCGGACTTGGTGATGACATTCACCACGCCGCCGGCAGTGCGTCCGAATTCGGCGTTGGCTCCGCTGGCGATGATCTGAAATTCTTTGACTGCTTCCAGAGTGATATCTATTGCCGCGCGCTGGCCGCCCACTTGCTCGCCGAAGAAGCCATTGTTGTAGTCGCCGCCGTCGAGGCTGATGTTGTTGAAGATACCGCGTTGCCCGTTGATGTTGATTTCATCCCCATCCGGGCCCTGAACGATGCTCACACCGGGCGTCAGCGTGAGCAGGTCTTCAAACTTGCGCCCGAGTACGGGCGTGGAGCTAACCGTAAGTTCATTCAGCGTCGAGGAGGACTCGGTCTTCGTAACTTCCACGATGGGTGTGTCAGTGACAATAATCTGCTGGGAGACCGCAGAAACTTTCATGGTGACGGGGATGTTGAGCGTCTGGCCAACCGTGAGGTTCACATTTTGCTGAAGAACCGTGGCGAATCCAGACTTGCTGATGGTGAGAGTGTAGCGCCCTGACGCAAGGCTCAGGAAGGCGAAGTGACCGTCCGTATTTGTGGTATCGGTCTGGACGTAATTGGTGGACAAATTCTTGGCTTCGACGGTCGCGCCTGCGACGCTTCCGCCCTTCTCATCCACAACATCTCCCTGCACGGTTCCCGCAGTGATTTGCGACTGCCCCCGCCCGGACGAGGCCAGCCCCAGCGCGAGTGTCAAGACAAAACACACACACAACAGTTTTCTCATTTTCTCTCTCCCCCCAGACGTCACAACCCCTATTCACCCGAGCCTTGGAGTTCCTCAAAAGGTTGAGGCGGCTCGCAAAACAAATGCTGCGAGGAAGTTTATGCCGTGATGGTCCAAAAGTACAAGAGTGGTCCCTGTGGAAAAGTTCAGGCGTCGAGGCAAGTTTTGGATACGATCATTCGTTTACAGAAATCCACGGTCGGATGTCGCAGGATGGCGGAGCGCGATGTCAGCTATAATCGCGGCCCGTGGATACAATTCTCGATTCGATTCGCGTCGTGGAGTTGACCGAAGCGCTGGCTGGCCCGTATTGCTCCATGTTGCTTGGCGATTTCGGCGCCGACGTGATCAAGGTCGAGCGGCCGGGAACCGGCGACCAGTCCCGCGGATGGGGTCCGCCGTTTGTGGGCGGCGAATCCGCTTATTATCTCGCGGCAAATCGCAACAAACGATCGATTACTCTCAACTACGATCATCCTCGCGGCGCGGAAGCGTTGCAGAAACTCCTCGCAAGCGCCGACGTTTTCATTATCAACCAACCGTCACTGGCGTCGCTGCAAAAGCGCGGCATCGATCCGGATTCGCTGTGCGCGAAACATCCGCGGCTTATCTATTGCAGCATCACCGGGTACGGATTCACGGGCCCGAAGGCCGGCATGCCGGGTTACGACATCCTCGCGCAAGCGGAAGCCGGCGTGATGAGCTTCACGGGTGAGCCGGGCGGCGAGCCGATGCGTTATCCGATTGCGATCGCGGACATGACCTGCGGGATGTATGCAGCGATGGGGATTCTCGCGGCGCTTTTTGCCAGGGAAAAAACCGGGCGCGGACAATTCATCGACATGGCGCTCTTCGATTCGCAACTGACATGGCTCGCAAACGCGGGGAGCAGCTACCTGAACGCGGATGTCTCTCCGAAGCGCTGGGGAAATGCCCATCCGAATATCGTGCCGTATGAAGCGTACCGCGGCAGCGACACTCGTTATTTTGTCGTGGGAGTGGGAACCGAGACCTTGTGGAAGAGATTCGTGCAGATGTTGAACATTCAAGACGATATGGGTAGAGATGCACGATTCACCTCCAATGCGCTAAGAATCAAGAACCGGGAGATCCTCGTGCCGCTGCTTCAAAATATCATTCAGCAGAAGCCGGCAGCAACGTGGCTGGAAAAATTCGCGCAGGCGCATATCCCCGCCGGGCCGATCAACACGGTTGCCGAGGCAGTCGAGGATGTGCAGACGCGCGCGCGCGGCTTGATTGTGCAGCTCGAGCATCCCGCGATTGGCACGGTGAAGAGCATCGCGAATCCCATCCGGTTTTCAAGCACGCCAGTGAGCTATCGCTTGCCGCCACCATTGCTGGGCGAGCATACGAGCGCCATTTTGCAAAACCTCGGATATGGCGCGGAAGAGATCAAACAGATGGCCGCCGAGTCCGCCACTTGATGCTACCTGTAGCAGACTAAGCTGCCGAGATCAAAACAGGGATGGGCGCCCGCCACCGCCGAGCAGCGAAGTGTTAACGTTTACACTCGTATGGGTCCCTTCCTTACCGCCCCAGGAAAACATCAGGGACATCTGGGGAAAGCCCCCGGCGCGAAGCGTAAGTCCCGTAGAAAAGGTGTGCGAAAGATGGCTGAAGGCAATATCTCCGCGCGTCAGCGCCACTTTGCCTTCGTCAATCATAAAGGCGAAGCCCAAAGGCAAGTTCCCGATAGAATGTTCGAAGCTGCCCCTCAGCAAGAGAACATTCGGGGCACGGAAACGATAGTCCTGGAAGCTGCTCAGCGAAGAATTTGCGTTGATGTCCGAGCCGCCGAGCGTGGGCTGGAAGTAAAAAGGAACGACGTGTCCCGATGGCGTCATCGATTCGGAGATAAACAGGCGAACGCCAAAGCTACCCTCAAGGTTTCTCGCGATCGCGGGACATGCATGCTCGTCCAGGCTCTTGGAGCAATCGTCGGGACCATTGTGGCCGCCGGGCAGCAGCGTCCTCGTCTTCGAATAAATGGGAATCTGGTGTGACAAATCTGTGGTAAAACGCCGGAAGGAGAACTGGGAGTTCCCCGGTGCTTTGTATTGTTGAAAAGTGACCAAATAATTCAGTCGAAGATGGTCGGCGAGAAACAAGGACTTGGTCTTGAAGCGAAATCCCTCACCAAGTTGGACAAACCCAGGCTGGCTGGTCAGCCCAGGAGCAGTAGCTTCCGTATAAAGCGTTTCGATAGACGGGCTCGGCTGCCCCTGGCTTCCTCGAATCGCCACAAAACGGCCGTTCAATTCACCGAAAAGCGATATTTCCGCCATGGACGGCTGATAAATGGGCCACCAAACGTTGATGCCCGGAATCGTCTCGCGCATGCCGTAGAACGAGCGGCCAGTCGCCAGCGTGGAAGGGCCCAAACCGAAGTAATCGATCTTGCTTAGAGAAATTGACTGGGCGTAAAGGTGGAAAACCGGGTTTTCCATACCGACGGGCTGAGTATTCGCCGGATGTCTTCCTCTTTGAGTGACAATCTTCCGAGTCGGGATGTAGATCCCCTTCATGTACACGCCGGCGCGCCAGGAACCATTCATGGAACCAACAGCGTCCGCGTTCCAACTGAGACGCCAGTTCTCGTTCGGGGTGTAATGAGCCACAAACGCCAGCCCGGCGCCAAATCCGTTCTGCGGAGCGATGCTGCCGACGGCGATGTGCAGCGGATGATCGGTAAAGAGAACTTGCGCGCAGCTGAGAATGGATTTGAAGCTCGAGCAACTACCCGAGAAGCTGGCACGTTCCTTGCGGAAATCGGCTCCCAGCTTGGATTCGTTCTGCGCCCACAGCGGTGGTGCCAGCGCCAGGAAAACTAAAATGAGTAGAAATCGTCGCATGGGGACTCCTCTTATTCGCGCTCGCGCTTGCCGCCGTGTGGATGAAGGATGGCCGTGACGCGCTTGGCGTATTCGCTGACGTCGCCTTCCGTCTTGATCGCATCGAGGTCGGCGGCCAGCAGCTCCCCAACCTTATTCAAATGCCTCGCCAATTTCTGCACGTGTCTCGCGAGAGCATGGCGAAGGTGCACGGCCTGAGCCCGCAGCAGTGTCCCCGCGCGGCGGTTCTTGTCGAAGGCGCTCTTGGGCGGCTTCGGAATGGCAACCACTCTTCTTGTTCTGGCCATGTGGCGTCTCCTACCGAACTACAAAGGTCGGAATGTCATCGTCCGGCTGCATCTTGTCTCCGAGCAAGTCCAGAAATGTGTCCGCAGCCTGCTCTCGCCGGGAACTAGCCAGGAACTTCTGCTTATTCGCTGCGGATAGAGTGCCAGGATCGAAATCTTTGAGAATAAACTTCATCACCGTGGCTGGAATCGAAGCGTGGTCGAAAGTCCGCCCATTTTGCTGAGACGGGCCAGGGATGACGATGTTCTTGGGAACCCACGGAGAAACCAGAACGGCCGGGACCCGCACACCGAGGCGGTCGAACGCGAAAGGCGCACCCGTTTCGGTCTTGTCCGCGGAAGCGACAAACGCGGCGTCGTCGGGCGTGCAGTTGGGAGGCACCACGTGATCGTATATTCCGCCATGCTCGTCGTAGACGATCAGAAGCGCCGTGCTCTTCCATAGCTCCTCGTTGTTGAAGATGGCGTTGTACACATTGTTGATGAAAATCTCGCCATGTTGCACGTGGTGATCGGGGTGCTGGTCTGAGGCGATTTCGGCGCCGCTGTCGCTGTCGTGATCGTTGTAATTGGGCTCAACGAAGCTGTAGTCCGGCAGATTTCCAAATTTGCAGTCCCCCAAAAACTGATCGAAAGTGCCGAATATTTTCGACTGGTTGCGAAGCAGATTGACAATTTCCATCGTGGAGCTTGGCCCATCGTAGTAATAGAGCTTGGCAGTGCGTCCGGCCAGTAGGACACGCTCATAGATACTCAGGTACGGCCCCTTCCATTCGAAAATGTTCATGCCCACCTGGCCGAACGATGTTCCGTAGTGAGCAAACGCGCGATTGCAGATGGTGGGTCCGGGAATGGAGGAAAACCAGCCGTTGAATACGGCGAACTGGGTGGCGAGGCCCGTGAGGACCGGCAATTTTTCCGGCGTGAAGTAATACATGATCTTCTGGGACTGTTTGACGTTTTGTTGCTGCTGGAAATAGCTCTTGATGAAGCCTTGCATGTTGGCGACGCGTCCCGGCCCTTGGGGCGCGCCGCCGAAAATCTGGAGATCGACGCCCGGGAAGTGGTGGTCGGGATCGGGATCGAGCTGCCCCTGAAACTCGGCCAGCGGCTTAACGGGAAACTGGGTGTTCGTGGTATCGGGATTGGATTGTGTGCCGTCCAGGCCGTCGATCCGCTTGTCTTGCGCCATCAGGGCGCCGAGCATGTGGTCGAAGGAGCGGTTTTCCATCATCAACACGACGATGTGTTTCAGGTTGTCGAGTCCGGCCGGCGGCATATACACCCCCAATGGCGTCGCGGAAATGGGTTAGCTCTGCGTTAAGTTAGTAGTGGGCAGGGAGGGCAAATCGTATCACTGCCCGCGGTCCGATGTCCACGAGGGCACAAAGGCCCTGCATTCCGACGAAAAAAGGCGGAACGCGGCAGAGTTGCCGTCTCGGCTGGTATGCTGCGCCGGAAAATAGCGCATCCACCCGGCCTGTGGCCCTTCCTTCAGGCTTCAAGACCCGGATGCCGTCGCGCCTCGCGCCCGTGCGCTCAGGATTTCCATGGCGCGCTGCAGAAGGCTTTCGAACTCACACGGTTCGACCCGCACGCGCGAGCGAATTTCTTCAGGAAGGTCTCGCGAAGAAATAGGATTGCTTTCCAATGGCTTCATTGCGTTGTCGTTCAGATTCATGGGTACGTGACTCTCCGGGGACAGCGGTTCCCTCACAAGTGGTGATCCAGTCCGTCAAATCGTTACACGAAGAATTTTCGTCCGCGCAGCGCGCGCCATCAAACTGCGTTTTGGGGGGGCCCAAATCGACTACGAACCGGCGTAGAGCTGGAAGGGGGCCCAGTAGAAGGGCTTGCGGAAGATGCCTTCGGAGCGGGCCAGAGAGAGCTTGGCATTGCGAAGAGCGGTGGCGGGGTCCTGACCTGCCCGCAGGCCTTTGTAGAGCTCATCCATTAGTACGGGCGTGGAATCGTCGTTGACTTCCCAGAGCGAGGCAATGACATTGTGCGCGCCGGCGCGGAGAAAGGCCCAGGAAAGACCGATGAGTCCTTCGCCGGCATAGGTGCGCTTGCCAATTCCATCGCATGCGGAAACGGTAACGAGATAGGCGTGGAGCGGACGCGTGATGATCTCGTGCGCATAGAGCTTTTCCGAATCGCCGGACTTCGTCAGGATGACGGCGGAATCCAGCGGGTGCGTGCGGCTGGCAGTGCCGTGCGTGACAAAGTGGAGGTAGTCGTAGCGTTCCGGCTCGCCGGAAAAATAGGCCGGAGAAGTCGCATCCTTTCCGGCAAGGATACGGCGGCGATCTTCCGGAAAATAACTTTTGACGAAAGCCATCTCGCGGGCAGCCTGACGCAAGGGAGGGAACTGCTCATCCGAAGAAACCGGATCGCCAACTAGCAGAAGCTGCGGGTATTTCGGAGGGGGAGTCGATTGGGAGCGCTGCAGGAGCGTCAAGGAGTTGGCGGTGGTGAGCGTGACGTCCTGAATCCAGTAGTGGGGTGCAGGCCCGGGGACGATCAGAGTTTCGAAATTGAGCGAGTTGAGGGCACCGTCCGGACAGAGGATGACGCGAGAGTTGCGAGGAATGAGCTTTGCGGCCGGCTGGACGAGCATGGAATAGAGTTTGGAGGCCGGAGAGTTGGGCGATTCCAGAGGATTGTCCCCATCGAGGACCTGGTCTCGGTAAGACTTGACCAGCGGATCGATCTCCGACTGAGAAGGAAGAGCCAGAAGCGTGGTCTTTTGCGGCGTGATGACCCAGAGAAAGGAATGACGCAGGCCTAGCGAATAAAATAGAAGCGTGGAATGGAAGCGCGTGGCGAGTTGTTGCACATCCACGCGAGGGAAGGACGTGGCCAGAGCCTGGGAAGGCTCCGTAAGACCTGCCGTGAGGGTTTGCGCGCGGCTGCGCTCGGCGATAGCGAGGGCATCGCCGGGGCGGTGCTGTGCAATGAGGAAATCCACGTAGGCGTCATAGAAGCGAATGGAGCTGGAAAGAAAAGAGAGACGGAATTCCTCGTGCTGCAGCTCTCTTTGCGCTTTGGCAATCGTGGAGATTGCCTCATTGAATTCTCGTTCTGCAGCAAGCGTTTTTCCTTCCGCGGCATAAACCTCGGCAAGTCCGGCCTGCGCCTCCCAGCGAAGTGACGTCGGAGTTCGAGGGGCATGAATGATGGCGTAATAGATCTGTCCGGCTTTCAAAAGGTCCCTGGCTCGGGCAGCTAGATGCGCCGTGAGCAGCTGAGTGTACAGGTCTCGCTTAACATCAGGGGCGATTTTCGAAAGTTGGAATGCTTCCTGAAGCTCGCGTTGCGCCGAGGGGAATTGGCCTGTCTGGATCGTTACCACGGCAAGATTCTGAAGGCACTCGATGATATCGGCGGGATCGTTCAGGTTCCTGGCGAGTTGCAGAGCCTGTTGGGATTCATCCTGGGCCGAGGCATAGTCCCGCAGGGCGTAATGGGCCGCGCCCGAATTAACCAGCCACAGGACATGCTCCTGATTAAGCCCGGCCGAGATCGCCCCCTTTTCGGCTTGATCGAACTGCGCAAGAGCATTTTCAAAATCGCCCAGTTCGTAGTAGCTCCATCCGATATTTCCTTCGGCCTTCGATGTCAGGCTTAGCCAACCCAGAGACTGGTCCAATTGGAGCGCCTGCTTGTTCCAATCGATGGATTCATCGTAGCGCTCCATGCGAGTGGCAACGACACCCAGACTGCCAAGTGCGGAAGCCTCCAGGAAAGGGTCTGGGTGGCTACGTGCGAATTGGAGGCTCGATCGAAACAAAGACTGAGCACTTCTCAAGTCCCATTGCAACGAAGCCATTGTGCCCTGCCGAAGCAACGCTTCACCCAAAAGCTGGGGCCGAACAGATTCGGCAAGATTTTGCGCCTGCGACAAGGCAACTTGGGCCTGCGGATAACGTGCTAAATACGCCAGCGAAGACCCCTGCGTCAGCTTTTGCCAAACTGCAGTTTCGGTTCGAGCGAGGCTCGCAGGCAGGTCGCCATTCAAAAGAGACAAGGACTCTTCATAATGACCTTGCCGCATGAGCACTTCGGATTTTAAGGCAAGAAAGCGCCAGTGCCACTCCGATTTGGGATCGGGAAAATGTGCTAAGCCCGAATCGGTGATCTTGAGAGCCTCTACGAGGTCCCCGCTTTTGGTCCTCTGCCAAGCAGAGTCATACAAGACCCGTGCCTCTGCCAAACTCCGCCGACAACCTAATTGTGTAATGGAGATCCCGACCAGGAACAGAAAAATCAGGGATAGTGCGTGCCGTTGATTTTGGCGCCGCCAGCGGTGCCACTGCCGCTGACTGCGGAGCCTATTTGGAGGCGCACCATCGTCAGCGTGCGCTCGCCATGCCTGATCACAACCTCGCCGAGGAAGATCTTGCCAAAACCCGGAACACTGAAGCAATGTCCGACGCGCTTGACGCCCGGGCAAGTCGTTTCCATCTCCTTGACGCAAGAACAAAGAATAGCTCCGTTCGGCTCCACTGTCTTCAACTTCTGGCCGGTCTGAAAAGGATCCTCCGCTATTTTGCGGAATTCTCCATTATTATCAAACTCTTTCTTGGCAGCAGCAAAGGTTGGCAGGCGTTCGAAAAGCTCGGTGTTCAGCTTGATTTCGACGGGGCATCCCGCGATGCGCAGATTCTCGAACTTGCTGCCCACCATGGTGATGAAACCCTCAGGTTCCTTTGGGAGATGTTTGGAATAGAGGCGGGCAACAATGCGATCGGCAGTCACGACGTCTAAGAGATTGAGACCCTCGACCGTGGAGGTCACCAGCGTGTTGTGGCTGTCATCGTCAGCCTGGTGGCCGCCGGAAACGTGCGTATAGGCCTTACGGAACGAAACAAACTCGCGAAACTGGAATTTCTCGACGCGCGAACTGCCATGGCCACCGATGATGGGAAGCGCGCTGGGCGCTTGTACGTCGATGGTCTCGCTGAATGGACGGGTGAAACTGCCGCTGAAGGCATGGGCACAGGCATGATAGTGAAACGTGCGGAAGGGCTCGGGGCTCATTTGGTCACCTTGTTAAACTAAAGAATTGCCCAGGAAGCTAAGGATGATGCTCAATCTCAGGCCCAAATGCAACTACAAAAGGAATGCTTGTGATTTCCCGGACTGTCCGGGCATCAGTGCCCGGCTGCGGCATGCCGAGCACCACCAGCTGCGCATTGCCCGCCGGGAAACCAGCCGGAACCTCCACAAACACCGTATTCCGAGCTTCTTCGCGACTCACCGTACCAAGAACATGCGCTGCGCCGGAGACGTCATCCAATCGAAGCTGATAACTGGACGACGCGGACGGATCCGGGTCGGTAATATCGACCTTGAGAGCAAACGATTCGCCAGCCTTGGCGTGAAAGACCGGATGGCCGCCGCCACGTCTGTTCCCGGTCAGTAGTGAGAAAACGGGCAGGACGTGAGCCGCAGCAGCTTGTACGGCGATTGGCGCAGATTGTACGGCAAGCCCTCTCCAACGCGGAATGCTAACGAGATTCTGGTAGCCCACCAGTACTAGAAGCGCGGCGCACGCGGGAACTAGAACAGGTTGCAACCAACGCAGCCATCCGCCACGTGCGGGAACGAGATCTTTCGCGAACTGCTTCTCCCGCTCTTGCCGCAAGACTTCGCGCGTCGTGTCCGCAAAAGT
>JBGQDD010000014.1:0-17547 GCA_041495665.1 Candidatus Acidiferrum sp. | reverse complement strand
GCCGTGTTTGGTCTCAAACGCCACGAGGAAATCGAGAACTTCTTTTTGCCGTTTGGTGAGAGCCATGTGCGCGCCTCCCGTTGCAAATCTTTTCCACAGGCACTTTAGGCGAAAAGAAAGCGAACGTCAAGCTTCTTTTTTCTTTCGCGTTAACTTCACCGCGCGATTCCACGGTACGTCTGGAAGTGATATACAGGCGTTCAATGGAATACTCTGCGAAACGCTCCGCCTCTGTGACTGTCGCCGCGGTCGCGGCCATCTTGGGCGGTCTCTTCTTTCTTCTGTGTTTTTCGGTCGCGTTTCTCGGAATGTTGCTGGTCAAGTTGCCTGGCACTTTCTCCGAAGTTCCTCCATTTTTCAGAAATTTTATGCTGGCCGGCCAAGGATTTATGATGTGTCTGTCCCTCTTTGGTATCGCCACTGGCATTGGACTGCTCTATCTTCGCAAGTGGGCACGTATCTCCATCCTGATTTGGGGTGGCATGTCGATCTTTTTCAGCCTCTTTGGGATCCTGATTGTCTACCTCGCGCTGTCTTCTTCAAGTCCGAATGCTCCTGCTCTCCAGGTAGAGGGCATTCAAGCGGGCCACCTGATATTGCTCTTGATCTACGGCATGCCACTACTGATCGGCATCTGGTGGCTCATCCTCTTCAACCGCAAGAGCGTCAAGGCGCAGTTTGCTGGGGCGCCAGTTTCCGCCGATGCCGGTCTGCCGCAGAAACCGTCATGCCCTTGGCCTATCGCCGTGCTCGCTTGGCTTTACATCACCGCGATATTGAACCTGCTCGTGCTTCCCTTTCTTCCCTTCCGCGTGCCGGTATTCGTCTTCGGGCGGGTGCTCCCCGGAAGCGTGGGTATGGCCGTTCTGATACTGAGCTGCCTGGCCTGTCTTGTCGCCGGCGTTGGGCTCTTGAAGCTGAAGCCGTGGAGCTACTCCCTGACCATCGGCCTCCAGCTCTTTTGGCTCGCGAGTATGGTCGTGAGCGTACTGAGCCCAAACTACAACGCCGTGATGGATTCCTTCATGAAGGAAATGCAAGCGTCGATGCACTTGCCTGAATCACAATTCTCATCGATGAACTTGACCCATGATTACGGCTGGACTTTAGTTCTCGGACTCGCGATCGCCGGCACAATTCTCGGTTTGCTGGTCTACTACCGGCCACGCTTCCTCGACGCGGCTTCCATAGCTGCTGCTGCATCCTGACGACGCGCCCTCCCTGGAATGCTTTCTGCGCTGCGGAATCTGCCTCCACTCTTACGCAGCGGGCGGAACCGGCAAACGATTCGACGCGTCTTTCCCGATAGGACACATCGCGTCGCGGGGGACTCTCTCCCTGTCGCGCGCGGGCCGGTGTGATATCCTCTGAGTGTTGGCTCCCGGCGGGCTGCCTTAGAAACCATCCTTTTACCGCACCGCCTCATCCTTATGATTGAGCCACACTCCCCAGGCGGGCAAAGGGAGTTCATCGATGTGCGGAGGTTGGGGACAAGAATGTCTACACTCGCAGAAGTTCCAGCAGTAAAACACAGGCGCGAAGTGCTCGATCAGGCGGTCATCCGTTTCGCGGGCGACTCCGGCGACGGCATGCAGATCACGGGCAACCAGTTCACCAATACCGCCGCTCTCTACGGCAATGATATTGCGACGTTTCCGGATTATCCGGCGGAAATTCGCGCCCCTGCAGGTACGATTCCCGGTGTCAGCGGCTTTCAACTGCATTTTTCCTCGAATGAAGTTTATACGCCCGGCGACGCGATCGACGTGCTGATTGCCATGAATCCGGCGGCGCTAAAAGTGAACGTTGCCGACTTGAAGGCCAACGGGATCCTGATCGTCAACAGCGATAGCTTCAAAGAGGGCGATCTGCGCAAAGCGCAGATGACCTCGAATCCGCTGGAAGATCATTCCCTCGATAAGTTCCGGTTGTTTTCCGTCGAGCTCGAACGGCTGACGCGGCGTTCGCTGGAGCATCTGGGCCTCGATGCGAAGACGATGGACCGCTGCAAGAACTTCTTCGCGCTGGGCATGTGCTACTGGCTCTACAACCGCTCGAGCGAGCCGACGGTCCGGTGGATCGAGGACAAGTTCAAAAACAAGCCGCTGCTCGTGGAAGCGAACAAGCTCGCGCTGAAAGGCGGCTATTCGTACTGCGAGGCGACGGAAGCGTTTCAAGTCAGTTATGAAATTCCGCCTGCACAGCTCACCCCAGGCTTGTATCGAAGCCTTAGTGGAAATCAGGCGCTGGCGCTGGGGTTTGTTACCGCGGCACAGAAATCCGGGCTGACACTTTTTCAAGGCAGTTACCCCATTACTCCCGCATCGGATATTTTGCACGAGCTCTCGCAATACAAGGACTTCGGCGTGATGACCTTTCAAGCCGAAGACGAAATCGCAGCGATTACTTCGTCGATTGGCGCGGCGTATGCCGGCGCCCTGGCCATCACCACGACGTCCGGCCCGGGAATGGCCCTAAAAACAGAAGCGCTGGGCCTTGCCGTTGCGGTCGAGCTCCCGCTGGTGATTTGCGACGTGCAGCGTGGCGGCCCATCCACAGGCCTTCCGACCAAGACCGAGCAGGCGGACCTGCTGCAGGCGCTCTTCGGGAGAAATTCCGAAGCGCCAATACCGGTGCTGGCCGCGTCGACACCCGCGGATTGCTTCTGGGTCGCGCTTGAAGCCAGCCGAATCGCCCTCAAGTACATGGTGCCCGTCATTGTTCTTTCGGACGGCTATCTTGCAAACGGCGCGGAGCCGTGGAGAATTCCGGAGTTGAGTGACATTCCGGATTTTCCTGTGAAATTTGCAACCGATCCCAACGGATTCTTACCCTACAAGCGCGACCCACAGACGCTGGCGCGGCCATGGGCGGTTCCAGGAACGCCGGGGCTCGAGCATCGCCTCGGTGGCCTTGAGAAGCAAGACCCCACTGGGAACATCAACTACGAGCCGCTGAACCACGAAAACATGGTGCGCATCCGGGCGGCGAAGGTCGCGGCGGTCGCGCAGGAAATCCCGAACGTGCTGCCCGACGGTGATCCGGAAGGGGATTTGCTCATCGTCGCGTGGGGCTCAACTGCTGGATCGATTACAGTTGCATTGAAAGCGCAGCGCGCCAAGGGCCGCAAGATCGGGCATCTGCACCTGCGATACCTCAATCCGCTTCCGTCGAATCTGGCTGATATCTTCAAGCGCTACAAGAGAATTCTGGTTCCCGAGTTGAACATGGGCCAGCTTTTGTGGGTTCTGCGCGCAAAGTTTCTCGTGGATGCCGTCGGCCTTAACAAGATTCAGGGCCGGCCGTTCAAGCAAGCTGAGCTGGAACAAAGAATCGAAGAGATGCTGGGAATCCAGGAGAATTGACCATGAGCACAGCGACGCTGCCACTGCCCCTCACAAAAAAAGACTTTCAAACCGACCAGGAAGTGCGCTGGTGCCCCGGCTGCGGAGACTACGCGATTCTCTCGGCGGTACAGGCTGTTTTCCCGGAGCTGGGGATCAAGAAGGAGAATTTCGTCATCGTCTCGGGCATCGGCTGTTCCAGCCGCTTTCCGTACTACATGAATACCTATGGTTTTCATACGATCCACGGCCGAGCGCCGGCAGTGGCCACGGGCATCAAGGCGATTCGCCCGGAGTTGGAAGTCTGGGTGGCCACCGGCGACGGCGATGCGCTGTCCATCGGCGGGAACCACACCATCCATATGCTGCGGCGCAACGTCGGCGTCAAAGTGCTGCTCTTCAACAATAAGATTTACGGATTGACGAAAGGCCAGTACTCGCCGACCTCGGAGTTCAACAAGAAGACGAAATCAACGCCGTTCGGGTCGCTGGACCGGCCCTTCAACCCGATGTCACTGGCCATCGGGTCGGAAGCGACCTTCGTGGCCCGCTCCGTCGACGTCTTCCAGGGGCACCTGAAAGAAACGCTGAAGCACGCCGCGGCACACAAGGGCTCGGCGTTCGTGGAGATTCTTCAGAACTGCAACATCTTCAACGATGGGGCGTGGTTCTCACTGACCGACCGCGATGCGCGCAGCGAGCACGTGATGTATCTCGAGCACGGCAAGCCGCTGGTTTTCGGCAAAAACCGCGATAAGGGTATCCGCCGGAAATCAGACGGCGACATCGAAGTCGTCCAGCTCGGCAACGGCATCACGGAGAGCGATCTCGTGGTGCACGACGCGCACCACCCGCGGCCCTCCTACGCTTTCCTGCTCTCGCACATGGAGCACCGGCCCGGCTTCCCCACTCCGATCGGCGTTTTCCGCGCGTGGGACGATCTCCCGCGCTACGAAGACGTGATGCACCAGCAGGTCAAGGACGTTATCGCCAAGCGCGGTCCCGGCGATCTCGCCAAGCTTCTTCGCGCGGGCGACACCTGGGAAGTAAAGTAGTCTCAAGCTCCTAGAAAGCAGAGCTATCTCAGGAATTATCCAAGACCGCCGCGCCCACTGGCGTCCCGGCGTTTAGCCATTTGTGATCGCTGGCTCTGCGCCTGAGCTGCAGGTTTTTCGTTCGTGGATGCGCCAAGCCTCTCCCGCTCTTCTGCAAGTCCTTTGCTTTCAACTCGCCAAGAATCAATCTCCCACGACATAGTGCGACATCTCTCCCCTTTGGTGGCTTGGCGCTCCTTGTCGCTTGAGCACGGCCTCCGCAGCAGGTAGGTTCAGCTCACCGGGCAAAATCCCCGGGAATAATCAAAGGAGACTTCCATGCGAAAAATGATTCTGTTGGCAGCAGTGGTCTTGCTTACGGCGGCCGTTTCGCGAGCGCAGGACACCCCGGGGGCCGAAGTATCGGCCAGCGCTTCTTACCTGCGCTTTGGTGTAAGCAACGGAGTGAATCAAATCGGTGCGAGCATTTCCGTCGCGGGCAATTTGAATCATTGGCTCGGCCTTGCCGGTGATTTCGGCGGATACCACAAGAGTCAAGGCGGCGTCACCTTTAACACTTATAGCTACCTGGGAGGCCCGCGCTTTTCCTACCGCAAGTCCAGCCGCGTAACTCCGTTTGCCCAGGTCCTGTTCGGGGGTGCGCGCGGTTCGCTCAGCGGATTCGGCGGCTCGGGTTCTGGCAATGGGTTCGCCTATAGCGCCGGCGCAGGGGTGGATTTGGGCCTGACCAAACATCTCGCTCTGCGCCCGCAGTTGGATTACATCGGGATGCGATTCTCTGGGAACACCGTGAACACCGTCCGCGGTTCCATCGGACTCGTGTTTCGCTTCGGGACATACGGGCGATAGCCGTGAGGTTCCGATGCGAATCGCTAGTGAGGGTGGATGGAGGTGCATCCATGATTTATGAACGCCTGCACGTCACATTCGTCGGAGTCGTCGCCACGCTGGTGGACTCTGTCGTGGTCGCGGAATTTGCCGGCTACTGGCTGCACCGTCTTCTGCTCTGCGACAAATTCCCTGCCGGGCAATGCTATGGGTCGGAGGAGACTGATCTCCTCTCGCTGCGCGGCTGCAGCAAAGCCCTGTTTCATAAATCGGATTCGCGGTTGTGGGGGTAAACGGCTATGAATCGCCTTATTTGTATAGGTGATGCCGGGGCGCGCAAGGAGAGTCTCTGGAAGCGTTGCTATTCCTCCGGCGTCGGCATTTTCCTCATTCTCATATTCACGCTGGGCCTCAACGGCTGCTCTGTGCGCAAGTTTGCCGTCAATAAACTCGGAGACTCGCTCGCCAACAGCGGCACGACCTTCGCATCCGACAACGATCCGGAGTTCGTTGGCCAAGCGGTTCCTTTCAGCTTGAAACTCATCGAAGGGTTGCTTGCGGAGAGTCCGAAGCACCGCGGGTTGCTCTTCGCTGCCACGAGCGGTTTCACGCAGTACTCGTACGTCTACGTGCAGCAGCCCTCCGACGAAATCGAAAACGCGGACGTCGAAAAATCCGCGGCGCTCCGCGCCCGGGCACGGAACCTGTACCTGCGCGCGCGCGATTACGGCCTTCGCGGACTGGAAGCAAAACATCGCGGCTTCACCGTGGCTTTACAGGAAAATCCGAAATCGGCGGTTGGCGCCGCCAAAGTCGCGGACGTTCCGCTGCTGTACTGGACGGCCGTCTCCTGGGGAGCGGCTCTTTCGCTGTCCAAGGATCATCCCGCGATCGTTGTCGAGGTTCCTCTCCTCGTTCCTCTGGGAGCCGCTTTTGGGATCGATCCCGTCCGGCTGGGCATCATCTTTCTCGCCAACATGGAGCTCGGATATCTCACGCCTCCGGTCGGACTTAATCTCTTGATGTCCTCGTACCGTTTCCGCAAGCCCGTGCCGGAAGTCTTGCGCGCTGTCTTGCCGGTAATTGTCGTGCTTTCGATCGGGGTCCTGCTGATCACCTATATCCCGGCGCTCACCACGGCGCTACCCCAGTTGCTGGGACGCTGAAGAGCTGAGGAGGATTTGATGAGACTTGCTCGATTCTTAGTTCTTTCTGGACTCCTGCTCGCCACCGCATCCGCGCCGGCGGCCGCCGGGTCCTTCCCAGCCGTTTCACTTCAGCACCTGCTCAGGGAGAGTGACTGCGAGGCTGTGCCAGAACTCCTCGGAGATTGGATCGCTCATGACGACCTTAGCGGCACTTGGGCGCTTCAGAGACTGGGAGAGCGTACCTACCGCCTGATTGAAAAAGCCGGAGAATCAAATAATTCAAACAAGGGAGCGTTCGACATCTGCGTGGCGCATCTCGGCGGTTACTTATTCTTCGACGCGACCTTCCAGCTGATGCAGCCGGACGGAAAGAAAGCTTTACTTGGCGAGGACGATGAATCCTTGTGGATTCCTCTGCATTTGATCGGCATACTCGAAGTCGAAAATGATGCTCTCCATTTTCGGCTACTCGACGACGATTGGTTGCAAGACGCGATGAAGTCCGGACCAGTCGACTTGACACGTTCTCAGAATGACGAAGGACAGTACATCCTGACCGCGCCCAGTAAAGAATTGAAGCAATTCGCGGCCCGCCTCGCGTCCGACCCCAGGGCTTTTTCTTATGCGGTGTACTTCGCGCGAGCTCCCCGTGAGAGTACGCATCAGCGGCAGCGTCACGAGAATTCGAAGACGGCGGATCAGACTGGCGGCGTACTCCGAGAGGTAGGCGAACAGGCTAACAAGAAGGTAGTGATAAGGCGAAAAGGAGGTTCCCAAGACCCCCGATGGCGTTTGAAATTTGAATTGTGAAACCTTTGGGGATTTGCTACATCCAATAGAGGCTAAGCGCTGAGCGCCACGCCATGGATGACCTTTCAAATCTCGGAGCCTTCAGCCTTCTAGGTGACGCGGACCCCGTGCCGCAGAGTCTGTTCGTCAGCTATCCGGAGCAGGCTAAGACATTAATGCTGCTATATGAGGTGAGCCGCGAGCTGACCTCGATCCTCGATCGCGAAGAGCTTCTCCGCCGGGTCGCAGAACGCGTCAAGAAAATTGTGAATTATGACGTCTTCAGCGTCATGCTTTGGAACGAGCAAGCCCAGATGCTCGAGAGCATTTTCGCGATGCGCTGCACGGAATCGATTCCCGCGCGCCTCCGCCTCCCTCTTCATCAGGGCCTCACGGGAACTGCCGCCGGAGAACGCCGCATTTTGCGGATTAACGACGTTACCGAGGATCCTCGTTACATCCGCTGTGAGACCGGAGTGGAAGCGCGTTCCGAGCTCGTCGTGCCGCTTCTCATGCAGGACCGCCTCATTGGGGTTCTCGATCTGGAAAGCACGGAGCCGCATGCGTTCACCATGGAACACGAACGGATGCTGTCCACTCTTGGCTCCTATGTGGCCATCGCACTAGAAAACGCCCGGCTCTATGAAGAAGCCCGCGAGAGTGAACGGCGGCTTCGACTCGATCTAGATACCGCGCGGGAAATCCAGCGTCAGCTCTTGCCGACCGGCGCCCGAGAAGTGCCTGGCCTCGACCTCGCAGCCGCTTACGTTCCGGCGCGCACCCTGGGCGGAGATTTCTATGACTTTCTTCCCTACGGCGTCGGCCGCCTCGGTTTCACATTGGGCGATGTTTCGGGCAAAGGGACCGCGGCTGCGCTCTACGGCTCATTAGCCATCGGAACCGTTCGCGAAATTGCCGTTGACCATGCCGATGAGCCGGCCGCTATGCTGGCGCTGCTGAATCAGCGGCTCCACGGCGCGCGCCTTGAATCGCGCTTCATCGCCATGCTTTTCGGAGTCTACGATGCGCCTCTGCGGCGGCTCAGGCTCGCCAATGCCGGCGGGCCCTACCCCCTGCTCCTCCGCGACGGCCAGGTGATAACCATTCGTTTGGAGGGTGTGCCCCTGGGACTCATCCCCGGTACTCAATACGATGAAACGACTCTCGATTTGCAAGCGGGGGACGTCGTCCTTTTTGCTTCCGATGGAATTCTCGAATCCGAGAATGTGGAGCAGGAAGAATTTGGATCGGAACGCCTGAATTTGTTGCTCGCCAGCTTCTCCATGGAAACTTCCGCCCGCGTCATCGCCGAACGAATTCTCGCGGCTACCGACGACCATGCCGGCGAGGGCCATTCCCCACGCGATGATCGTACTCTGCTCGTCCTCCGCGTTACCGAAGAAACCGCCACTGATCTCTCCAAAATGCCGATCATCTATTAATCGCGGCACCGCCGTGCTTCGCGGAACCGTCGGAACAACGTCGCGCTAGTGCGCGTTAGCGGGCCGGCGCTGTGCCTGCGGGCGCTGCGTTAACCTGGAGCAATTCGGGATTCTTTAGCAGGGGCAGCCACTTCTCGCGCACAGCAGCAAACTCCGGCAGATTTTTCTTTGAAACGGGATCGGAGGGAGGCAAGCCAAGTTTTTCAAAATTTTTGTACTGTCCCTTTTTCAGAATGCGGAAGTCGAGATGTGGCCCTGTGGAAAGGCCGGTGCTGCCGACCAGGCCAATGGTCTTGCCGATTTCCACGTGCTCACCGTTGCGCACAAACATGCGCGACAAATGCAAATACATCGTCTCGTAGCCGTTGGGATGCTTAATCTGCATCATGTTGCCTTCGCCGCCCTTGCGGCCCGCGAAGACCACCAGGCCGCTCCCAATCGTTTGCACCGGAGTGCCGACGGGAGCGCCGTAGTCCGTACCCATGTGCGGGCGATAGGTCTTCAAAATGGGATGAAAGCGCGCCCGGTTGAAATGAGACGTCACCGGCGCACCGAATTTCAGCGGCGAGCGGAGAAACGCCTTCTGCAATGACTTTCCATCGGCTGAATAGTATCCCGGCCGCCCGGCAGGATCGTGAAAGAGCAACGCCTGGTATTTCTTCCCCGCGTTTTCGTATTCCGCGGCGAGAATCCTTCCATACCCGGCCGTCTGGCCATTGGCATATTTTTTCTTCTCAAGAACGATGCGAAAGGTGTCGCCCTTGCGCGGGTCGGTATAAAAGTCGAGATCGTAACCGAATATCTGCGCCAGGCGCATGGCCAATTCCGCGGATTCTCCCGCGTCTTCCACGGCGTTAAAAAGGGAATCGTCCACGCGGCCGGTCACCGCAGCGAGTTCCGTCTTCGAGGGAATTCCCTTAACCTGCGCTGTAAACCCGCGTTCTTCCGGGACGATCTTCAGCATGCGGTCCGAGTCGATTTTGTAATCGATCTCGCGCAGCGTTCCTTCCACGGAGCGCCCCACCGTGATGGTATTTCCGGCGCGGACCTGGCGGAGATTAAAAGCGTGCTGAGCGGCGGCCGAGGCGCTCGCTGCTTCTCCGGCGCTCAAGCCGAATTTCTGAAGCGCGGCCGTGAAATTCTCTCCCGCAGGAACTTTCTTTTCCGTCGGCAGGATGACTTGTTCGCGGATGCGTGCCGCTTCATCTTTCGCCAGCTTCAACTGGTGATCGAATTCCGCCGCGGTGGCAAGCCGTCGCTGGAATACATACCCCAGAGTTGCAGCTCCAGCAGCACACACGAACAGCACGAAGAGCAAGAAACGACGATTCACGATTCCCCCAATGCCACTCGCTGCTGCCACCCGTATCAGGCGGAACTCCCCTGGACGAGTCCCTGCCGCCACCTTGACAGATTAATGCCCCTCACACTCTTGTCGCAAATTGCGTCTAGCGTCAAACGCGATTCGCTTTGTGTGCGCTCAATCGTCCAACTGGTCGATCCAGTGGATTCGGACGGGAGCGCGCATCCAGCAGGCACATCAGGCCGCGCCTCTATGGGCCAAAGCCGGATGCGCCGCCCCAAAAGAGAAACGCTGCGGAGACTTTCCGCAGCGCAAGAAAACCAGTACCAAACTAACTGTAGTTGAATCAGTTGCCGGTGTTTAGGGCCACGGCGTGCGCGGAGTCCGCAAAATAATTCTGTTCGCGGAGCTTGCGGTAAATCCTTCCTGCGACAACGGCGGCGGTAGGACCCTTCACTCTCCGCGTGTTACCACGCAGGAGCACTGCCAACGCGATTTTCGGATGCGCGTCGTCAGCGTAGGTGAGGAACCAGCCGATTTTCGAGGGCGTGGTGTGGTCGTCGCAAGTCCCCGTCTTGCCGAGCGGCATCTCGTCACCGCCCCGGTCGAAACTCGATTTGCCGGTGCCATACAGGACCGCGGCGAGCAGGCCTTCGCGGATCTCCGGGAGAATCGTGCCGATGTTCAATTCACGCTTCACCCGCGGCGTAAAATTCTGAACTTCTTCCGCGCTGTGGGGGTACTGCAAATAGTAAAGAGTTCCGCCATTTGCGAACGCTGCGGAGAGCGCCGCAAGTTGCAGCGGGGTTACCTGAATCCCTTCGCCAAAGCTGGACATGCGCGCCACTCCGCCATGGGCAGGCGGCACGGTCGGAAACGACCCCGGATGTTCGTCGGGCAGGTTGTACCCGGCGAGTTCTCCCAGTCCGAGAAGGCGGCCGTACTTGGAAACCGTCTCGAATCCCATACGCGATCCGAGTTGCTCAAAAAAAATGTTGTTCGAGTGCGCCATCGCTTCCGTCAAGTTCATGTACTTGCGGCGCCCGACCTTGAGCATGGTGTCGCGCGTGATGACATTTTCTTCGAGGGCGGCAAGTGCGATGGTCGGCTTGATCGTCGAGCAGGGGATGTAGCCATCGCCAAATGCGATTTTTTGATTTACAACCGTGAGGATGCGGCCGGTGTTCGGATCAACCGCGACCACCGCTCCGTTGTAACGGCCCAGCGCGGAAACCGCGGCTGCGCGAACGATGGGATCATCGTACGCGCCGTCGTCGGCGCTGGAAGAATCCGCAAACGTTGGGACTCCGCGATAACGCGTGACGTATTTGCGAGTGCGCTTTACGGGCGTTCCCCCACCCGGCGCCGCCGGCAAAGGCATGGCGCACACTGCTGCCAGTAATATCGCAAGAGTGGCTTTTCCGAACTGCTTCACTTTTCCCGCCTTTTCAGGGTGACCGCGAACAGGTCAATCCACCCTGGCCTGCCCACGTCAAAAATACACCGGGGTCAGAGTTTTACCTCACGCTGTCCGCATGGTCAACAAGCATTCACAAAAGCCGTTCGTTGCCGCTACCGGCTGCCTGCCGCCGGTGGACGCGCTACAAAGATTTCTTGCACCCCACCAGCCAATCGATGGCACCCTTCATTTGATGCGACTTAGCGTCGGCGCGCTTACAGGTCTCTGTACCCAATAGAAACAGTTTCTCTCAGATTGAGACATATTTTAGGGTTTTGAACCCCGCTAACACAATAGGCACTTAGCCCTAGTACGAGGCTATGTGCTTTGTTTTGAATAGCTGACCGTCAGGACAGGAGCCTGAACCTTCGTCCGGTTAGAGTGGCCGTCCTGGCGTGGAAGTGCAGGTGTCCCGTCGCATCCTGAAACGGCCGGGTACCGCTCAGGTCGTGGAGGCGGTCCTCTTCGAGGAGGCGTCGCACTTCAGCAGCGTCCTCGGGCGGGACCTGCGTGGTGGCCAGCCATCGCTCTACTTCGGGGCAGAGATCTTCAAAGGTTGAAACGCGATCGGTTTCCAGTCCCGCCTCTCGGAAGAGTCGCAGCAGCTCGCTGATTGGCAGAACTCGAACGTGCGAAGGATCACGCAATTTTTCCCAGTGGTCCTGATAAGCGGCCCGCTCGGGATGTTCGCTGCCGTGGATGTCTTCCACGAGAACGGTGCCTCCGAGACGGCACACCCGCGTCATTTCTCGAACAACTTGCGCGGGATTCTGCATGTGATGAAGCGCCAGGCGGCTCACCACAACATCAAACTCTTCCTTGTCGAAGGGCAGGTTCTGCACGTCGCCGATTCGAAACGATACGTTTGAGATTCTCCGCTCCTTCGTGCGCTCTTCGCCAATCGCCAGCATCGCAGCGGTCAAATCGACGCCTATCACTTCCCTCGCAGCCCGCGCAAATGCTTCCGCGATGTACCCCGGCCCAGTGGCGATATCCAGCACGCGCTCGTCGCCCTTCAACCGTGCCGCCGCCACCAGCCTGCGAATCCGTTCTTCGTCCGTTACCCACGGATTGGCTGCAAACGCTTTCGCTTGCGTGGTAAAAGATTCGCGAACAACTTCGTTATGGCTCGACACAGTTCCCCCTGATGACTGCGAACTGGAAGTCTAACAGCGGGCGTCGCATGCGCAAACAACCCCTGCTGCGGCTCGAAAGCCGGCGCCGCGCGTAGCGGAAAAAAGACTTGGCCCTTCTGCACGTAGGCAGAAGGGCCAATCTTCGTAATCGGAGAGTTGCGGTTAGCGCGCGGGGCGAGCTTTGGACGCGTCCGCGCCCGCGACTGCCGCCGCGGCCTTCAAGGGCAGCTTCTCCGCTTGTGCTGGAGCAGCGTGGCCGTTCGGCCCGGCCCCAGCCTCGTTCGAATTCCCCGGTATTGGGATTCCTAGCTTCTTCCTCAGCGTGTTTTCCAGCTTGTCGCGAATATCCTTGTTTTCCTTGAGGAAGGTGCGGGCGTTTTCGCGGCCCTGGCCCATGCGTTCGCCGCCGAAGCTGATCCACGTGCCGCTCTTTTCGAGCACGCCCTTCTCAACGCCCAAATCGATCAGGTCGCCTTCGCGCGAGATGCCTTCCCCGTAGACGATGTCGAATTCGGCTTCGCGGAATGGCGCGGCGACCTTGTTCTTCACCACTTTCGCGCGCGTGCGCGAGCCGACGACTTTGTCGCCTTCCTTGATGGCCTGAATGCGCCGGATATCCACGCGCATGGACGCGTAGAACTTCAACGCGCGCCCGCCAGTTGTAGTCTCCGGATTGCCAAACATTACGCCAATTTTCTCGCGGATCTGGTTGATGAAAATCAAGCAGGTGCGCGATTTCGAGACGATGCCGGTCAGCTTGCGCAGCGCTTGCGACATCAGCCGCGCTTGCAAACCCATTTGCGGGTCGCCCATGTCGCCTTCGAGCTCCGCCTTGGGGACCAGCGCCGCGACGGAGTCCACCACCACGATGTCCACGCCACCGGAGCGGATCAGCGTTTCGGCGATTTCCAGGGCCTGCTCGCCGTTATCCGGCTGCGAGACCAAGAGGTTGTCCACGTCCACGCCGAGCTTCCGAGCGTAGCCCGGATCGAGCGCGTGCTCCGCATCAATAAACGCCGCCTGCCCGCCGAGCTTCTGGGCTTCGGCGATAACGTGCAGCGTCATGGTGGTCTTGCCGCCGGATTCCGGGCCGTAGATTTCGATCACGCGCCCGCGGGGGAAACCGCCGACGCCCAGCGCCGCGTCGATCGAGAGACATCCGCTGGGGATTACACTGACGGGCACCAGAATATCCCGGCTGCCCAGGCGCATGATCGCGCCCTTACCGTGGTCCTTTTCAATCTGCGCTATCGCTGCTGCGAGCAATTTTTCTTTTTCTTCTGTCATGTCACACCTCGGTGAAGGAAAGTAGGAACTTGGGCTTATGGGGCCGATGGCCTGGGTTCTGCGCTGGGAAAACGCATGGCCCGTTATTGGGGACGTAACGAAGTGTGGAGCTTACCACTCGATTCATCTTCGCGCTACCCTTCTCTTTCAGCCATCTGCACCTGATCTTGACGTGCTTTGCGCCGATTCCGTATGTAGTCCCGTCATTCCGAGCGTAGCGAGGAATCTCTCTTCGCTTTGTCCGATGCCAGTACTCGGAACGGCAAAAGCGCCATCAAAACTACCGCTGACAACCGTGCTCCACATCGTGGTCTCTGAGCCGCGTTTGAGCCGTCTGCTCGCGCTGCTCCAACGCCGCCCGTTCGGGCGGAGTCAGTTGCCGCAGCCGGGATAGGTTCCGCCCCCGGCTGCGAGCCTCGGAGAGCTCCTCTTCGAGTCTCTCACGTTCCAGACAGCTTAGAACACTGCTCGAAAAACCCCGCATGGAGCACCTGTTGAAAACGACGAGAAGCAAAGTAGCACCATGGCGAACAAAAAGCAAACACTATTTTTCGCCTTATGTTCGCCCCTCCGCCTTGGAGTGCGGCGGCTTGCCGCCGCTTTTCCGACTGCTCCCAACCCTCCGGCCAATCCTCGATGCAAACTAGGCAGGGTACGAGTAGAAGCCCCGGCCCGATTTGCGCCCCAGCCATCCAGCCGCCACATATTTCTTCAGCAGCGGGCACGCGCAATACTTCGGATCGCCCAGGCCTTCCTGCAGCACGTGCATGATATCCACGCAAACGTCCAGGCCGATGAAATCGGCAAGCTCCAGCGGCCCCATGGGATGATTCATCCCCAGCTTCATCACCGCGTCGACGGCCTCGGCAGTCGCCACGCCTTCCATCACGCAGTAAGCAGCCTCATTGATCAGCGGCATCAGCACGCGGTTCGAAACAAACCCCGGCGCATCGTTCACCGCTACCGGTGTCTTGCCAAGTTTCTTCGCCAGCTCCATCGTCGTGAAAAATGTCTCATCGCTCGTCTGCAGCGCGCGAATCACTTCCACCAGCACCATCACCGGCACCGGATTCATGAAGTGCATCCCCACAAAACGCTCCGGCCGCTTCGTCAGCGCCGCCAGCGCAGTCACGGAAATCGAAGAAGTGTTGCTGGCGATGATTACTTCCGGCCGCAAAATCCCGTCCGCTTCGCCAAGCACCGCCCGCTTAATCTCTATTTTTTCCGGCACCGCCTCGACCACGAAATCCGCAACAGCAATAGCCCCCATGTCCGTCACAAGCTGCAACCGGCCCAGAACAGTTCCCTTCTCTCCCTCCGCAATCTTCCCCTTCTTGATTTCCCGATCCAGATTCTTCCCTATCGTCTCCATCCCGCGGTCAAGGAAGCGCTGCTCCACGTCGCGCAAAATCACCTTGTAACCAGTCCGCGCAAACACATGCGCGATCCCATTCCCCATCGTCCCCGCGCCCAGCACTGCGACAGTCTTGATATCAGCAACGTTCAAGAAACCTCCCGAGAGAACGCCAGCGGCAACAGAAACACAGGTCCAGCAGCAACGTCAAGCTGCCGGAACTTCGGTAGCGGGTCAGTTTCCGATTAGCGCGTCTATCAGGCACTGGGCAGTGCCTCGAACTGCACCCACAGAAGAACGTTTCTTTTTCGGGGCTAATCCCCGTTTTCGGGCCCCAGCTGTCTAACTGCCCTTTGCTGGCGGTTCGCTTATGGCGATCACTTCTGTGTCCGCTGCCACAAAGGCTTTCACTGGTGTACCGGTCTTTATGATGCCTTGGCTGCCCCGGATGACCACGTAGCGTTTGCCTGCGCTACCCAAAGCTCCGCGAATTTCCACCTTTTTGTTGCCTATACGCAAGAAGTGAACGCGAAGGCTAACCTCGCCGGCCTCGCCCCAAAAATCGGGACGCTTCGCCTGCACCACCTCGCCCGAGGCGCGTTCACCTGCTTTGGCCACTGTTACGTCGCCTACTTTCAAGTCTTCGGCAAGCGTCAGTTCCACCGGTTCCCCCGGCTTGGTACCACGGGAACTTACGTCTTGCGCCATCCGCAAAGGTACCTCTGTCCCTTCCGCCAGCATTACTGTTTTTGGTTCTTGTGGCGTTTCCTGCTGCGCCAGGCCTGCGGGAATCATTATTCCCGAAAGCACCAACGCCGCGGCGGGTGCAATCCTAAAGTTCATGGCCCACCTCTATTTCTTGTCGGCAACGGCTTCTGCCGAACCTACGACCGGCATTCCCTCCTTGCCGGCGTGTTTGTCGAGCCTCTCGCGCAATCTCTGTTTCGTACTCTTTAAAGCGTCGCCGCCACTCATGCTGGTTGCGTTCGAGGCCTCTTCCACCCACAGCTGCTTTTCGCTCATGTCGTAGCACTTCGCGGTGATCTTGATCCACTTTGTCACCGGCCGGTCCACAATTACATAAAGCACGCTGCTTGCTTTCGCGTCGCGGGCGATCTTGAAGACCGTCTCCATCGGCGTTGCGCTCTCGGCGTAATTCCGTCCACCAAATTCATCCACGGCAATAGCCACATTCTTTTCCTTCAGATAAGCAAGCAAATCGTCCATGGCGTCATGAAAGACTTCAGATTTGCTGTACTTGCCGTGTCTATCAGTTCTCTGCACGAAGACAAACACTTTTGCCTGCTCGGTACGTGTCGTCGGGGGGCTGGGTTCCTGGCCCGCCGTGAATCCCACCGAAACGAACACGGTCAAGAGGGCGGCCGCCAGTGTCTTTTTGAGTTCTCGGGTCTTCATCTCTTGCTCCTTCTGCGCATCAGTCCAATCCTGTTCCCGACGATCCGGACGGCATCGGAACGGTCGTATCCTGGTCCACATAGGCCGTAAAGAATGATCCTTCTTTCACCACAATTTCCGAGCCGTGTTTAACCAAGCCACCTAGTCCGAAGAGGACGACCAGCGCCACGGTATTCCCCCTCTTTCCTTTCCCTTCTCGTGCTTGCGAGCCACGTAATGGCACGCGGATCCGCCCGGCTTTCACGTACTGCATTTCCAATCCGAGTGCTGCACCCCGGCCTAGAGTGCGCGCCGGTTTCGCGTGTCGCACTCGACCAATGGCGGGGGCGCCTGCTTTCACCAGAGTCTTGCCGTCGGCGACCACATCCTCGGCCACAGAAAAATTCAGAGGATCATCGGGCACTACCGTTTTTGAATTCAAGGTGTGCATCAGTTTCAACTTCACGGGCGTACCTTCTTTCAGTAGCACGGTGGTTTCTGTTGTGGAAGCGGTGCTTGCTGCTTGAGAATCCGCCTCAGGTACTTGCTTTGTCCGAGTTGACTGGGGGCGTAGCGCTTCGGATGGCTTTGGTGGCTCTTGCAACCCCGCCGGATATACAACAGTCGAAATCACTAGGAAAAAGGCGAAGGTGGGCCACGGACGCATGTTAGGAGTTAGCCGAAAACGCTACCATCGTCCTGGACATACTAAAGTCAGGACGTCCTAAGGATTAGGGAAGGCCGCGGAAATGACAGTGACATGGCGCACCTATGTATGGGGTGGCGGTCACAACCCAAAGGCTGGTGGGAATTGTTTGTAGTAAGGCCTGAGGGTCGATAAATTTGTGCAAACAAATGTTGTCAGTGCCCGATAAGTCGTGCGGGCTCAACAGGTCGGTGCAACACTTGCTCGAAGTTTACTCGCAGGAGTCTGAAAACCTAAAGTTTTTCGGGGACGTTGATTTAGGCGCAGCGCTATCTTGTCCAGGTCGGATTGGGCATAGCCG